>JAJFMR010000304.1 GCA_020696915.1 Rhizobiaceae bacterium
CTTCGAAAAGGCAGGATGCGCATTGTCGCTGGCCTCGGGCGCAAGCACGAGTTCGGCGTAGGAGGTCACTTCGACGCGCCGGTCGGTCGGTCCGTCATTCACGATGGTGATGCGGCGGCCCTCGCCCATGCCTTCCGAGACGGTGATGATCTCGACTTCGCTGCGCAGTGAGCCGACGGTCTTCACGAAGCTCGCCTTGTCGTCCGAAAACCGCGTGGTGCAATGTTCCCCGGCCGCCTGCCTGGGTTCGACGGTCGTCGACCACCATTCGCCCGTCCCGACGTCGGTGAGGAACAGAAACGTGCCGAGCCGGTCTTCCGTCGGGTCCGCGTGCCAGCGCGTGACGGCAAGATCGTTCCAGCGGCTGTAGCCGGATCCGGTCGCCGTCACCATCACAGAATAGCGTCCGTTCGACATCAGGCTCGTGGAGCGCAAGGCACCTTTCGGGTCGCCGATGAGACGCGTGTCCGGACTCTGCTCGGTCGCGGTGCTGCTGGTGCGTTCGTCGGCCTCCATCCTGACGGTCGCGATCGGGGTGTCGCGCGGCGCCTTCTCCTGCAACAGCAGCTCGGCCGCCTCGATCACCGGATCGCTGTGGAAGCGGTCGCGCATGCGGCCCTCGAAAACCGCATTGGCGACCGCAACTATGGACATGCCCTGGTGGTGCGCCATGAAGTTGAGGACGACGGCGTAGTCAGAGCCTTCCGGGACGCGCTGCGGCGTGAAATCGATCGCGTCGTAGTAACCGTAACGGCCCCGCGCGCCCAGGCCAACGAGCCTCTGGAGATTCTCGACGGCGGCGAGCGGCATGAACTGGGCGGCGAGGACCGTTGCATAGGGAGCGACGACGGTGTTCTGGGACAGGCCGCGCTTCAGTCCGAGACCGGGCACCCCGAAATTCGTGTACTGGTAGGTGAGTTCGGGGTCTCGACCGTTATAGGCGGCTTCCGAGATCCCCCACGGGATGCCTTTCGATCGCCCGTATTCGATCTGTCTCCTGATCACCAGCTGGCTGGACTGGTTGAGGAGGCCACCCTGCGGCTCTTTCATTACCAGCGGAGGCATCAGGTATTCGAACATCGAGCCCGACCAGGACATCAGCGCGCCGCGGAACCCGATCTCGACGATCGGCCGGCCGAGGCGAAACCAGTGTTCCGTCGGCAGGTCACCCTTGGCGATGCCGAAGAGGCTGGTGAGTCGCGCCTCCGACGCCAGCAGGTCGTAGCAGCTCTCGTCGAGCTGGTGCTCCTCGACACGGTAGCCGATGGACAGGAGCTTGCGCTCCTGCCGCAACAGGAACGAGAAATCCATCTCGAAGGCGAACCGGCGCGTCCGCTCGCAGAGTTCAAGCAGCTTCCGGTGGAGCGACGCCCGGGCCTCGTCGGAGATCAGCGCGTCCTGCATGTGCGATTCGCAGGTGGCTTCCAGCCGGGCTGCCCATTCTGCCAGACTTCCGCTCTGCTGCGACTTCGTTTCGGAACTGATCGCCGAGGCAAGCTTGCCGATTTCGCTGGAAAGGATCGCGAGATTTATCGTGCGGATGGAGGCCATCTCGGGCTGCGTCTTTATCGTCTCGACGGCGCGCCGCATCCCGTCGACGCGGTCCGACAGCCGCTTGCGAAGAGGCCTCAGCTGGCGGCGGTCATCGGGCAACTCGGCGAGGATTTCATCGAGCACCGTGACACAGTCGAGGATGCCGTCGAAGTCGCCCAACAGATGCACAGAGGGAGCCTCCGCCCATTCCGCGCAGGCTGCGGCGACTGCAATGAGATGGCCGGCAAGGTTGCCGCTGTCCACGCTCGATACGTAAAGCGGGTTGAGCGGCCTGAGTGTCTTCGTATCGTACCAGTTGAACAGATGGCCTCGATAGCGTTCCAGGCTTTCGATCGTCGTCATGGTCGATTCGATGCGGCCGGCCGCGTCGGCGAGGCTGATCCAGCCGAAGTCCCGGGCCGAAACCACCGAAAGCAGGTAGACGCCGACATTGGTCGGGGACGTGCGCTGCGCCACCACGGGCTGCGGGCTCTCCTGGAAATTGTCCGGAGGCAGGAAGTTGTGTTCGGCCGAGACGAAGGTTTCGAAATACGCCCAGGTTCGCCTCGCGACGGCGCGCAGCTTCGCACCGTCGGACGGCGAGATCTGCAGCCGATCCTCGGTTTCGGCCGAACGGCTGATCAGCCAGGCAAAGGCCGGCGAGCCGGCCCAGAAGAGGAAGAACATCAGCGCCACCGCCGCGCCCGTCGAGCCGGCCATCACTGGAACGGCAAGCCCGACCGCGGCGATGAGCACGGCTCCGGACATCAGCCGGAAATAGGCCGGGATGTCGTTCTCACCCGATTTCTCGGCCTGCGAGGCCGTGCGCCATTCCAGCAGGTTTCTGCGGCTGACCAGCATGCGATAGAGCGTCCGGAAAATGGCGTCGCCCATCAGCCAGGCCGAATGAGCCATCAGCACCACCCGCAATGCAACGAGCGCGGTGCCGAAGGCCGTATCCCGGGCCAGCGCGGTAAGATGACCGCGCAATGTCGTCTCGAGACTTTTCGGCAGGGTTGCGTCGACGATGTCGAAGGTCGGCGCCATGAACAGCGCCAGCACGAGCAGTGCCTGCCACTGCGCCGCCTGCGTGAACGGCAACAGCGTCCAGCCGCCAATCGAAGCTGTCACCCGGGACAGCCCCGGCACGCCGGAATGCGGATCGAGAATGAAACCAAGCAGCTGCCAGTCGCCCCGCGCCCAGCGGTGCTGGCGTGATGCATCGACGAGATAGCGGGGCGGGTAGTCCTCGATGACTTCGACGTCGGATGCCAGCGCGGCGCGGGTCAGGGCACCTTCGAGAAGATCGTGGCTGAGCACCGCGTTTTCCGGAATGCGGCCCTTCAGCCCGGCCTCCATGGCGTCGATGTGGTAGAGTCCCTTGCCGGTGTAGGAACCCTCTCCGAACACGTCCTGGTAGACGTCAGATACCGCGAAGACATAAGGGTCGATGCCGGGGCTGGACGAGAAGACGCGCTGCAGGAAGGATGCCTCGTCGCCGGTCGTGAGCGACGGCGTGACGCGTGGCTGCAGGATCGAATAACCCGCAACGACCTGCTGCGTGGCCGGATCGATGACCGGGCGATTGAGGGGATGGGCGAGCTTTCCGACCAGGCGCGCGACGGTGTCACGCAGCATCCTCCATCCAGCATCCTTGCGACCCATTGTAGAGGCGCCGGCGGTGCAGGAGATGAAATCGCGGCGATCCCACGCGGGGGTATCGTTCGTTCAGCCTGGCCACTTCGGCGCGCGCGTGCTCGAGGATCTGGTCGTCGGCCGCGCTGTGCTCGCAGTCGCTGTCGGGCCAATCGGACAACAGTGAGAAGTAAACTTCGCCCTGGCTGTTGGCCAGGTAATGGACCTCCAGATTGCGGATCGTCTCGTCGACGTCGTCACGGGAACCGATGAGCGCCGGCACCACGACCAGCGTCCGTTCCCCGGCCGGCACGCCGTCCTTGTATTCATATCCGATCAGCCGGGTGGGTTTCAGAAACTGGAGCACCACCGCGTTGAAGAAGGCCATCGCGCCTTCGCTCGCCGGCACCGAAAAAAGCAGGAGCAGGATCGCTATCGACGTGGCGTGGAGGCCGAGGCCGGCCAGCGCCGACCCGGTCATGACCATCAGCAGCACCGTCAAAAGAAAGACGGGAACAACCATGCCGAGCCACCCGGTGGAGCGAAACGCCCGGTTGAGCCTGCGTCCGAAGGTCGCGCGGTAGCCGATCTGCCTTTCAAGTTCCTCCCGCCGCGACCCGACTAGGAAGAAGCCGACGTTGACGTCTTCCGCGCGGCCGCCATGATCGCCGGACGCAGCCTCACCCGCGGCAGGGTATCCGGCGAGTTCGGTGGCAAGGCTGGCCACCTCGAACTCCGAGCGTCCGGAATGCCGAGCCAGGTCCTCGATCGCCGAGCGGTACTGGTCGCGCGAGGGAAAATCCAGGGAGGCAAGATCCGACCGCTCCCGCAACAGCGCGTCGACACGGCTGACCTCCTCGAACCAGACGGTCCAGTCGATGTCGTTGATCAGCCTCAGGCCACGGATGATGTTGCCGGTGGTGACATTGCCGCTGGACAACGTCTGGTGCTCGGCGAGAATGATTTCCTCGGCGTCCGAACCGGATTTCTCGAGCTCCTTCTCCAGCCAGGTAAGCGCCTGGCCGGCATTCTGGGAGCCGTCCCTGAGGCGGAAGAGGAGCTGGGTCGCGAAGGTCGTGTCGTGGGCGTGTTCCACCGAGGCGGCCAGGGCATCCCTGGGGTCCGCCGATTCCGCGATACGGTCGGCGACATCGTTGGCGATCTGCCGCAGCCGGCGAGCCCGTTCGACGCGCACCGCGAGACGGCGAAGGTTCTCGACCAGCACGAAGCGCAACAGCGACGGCAGCGCCCACAATTCGCCGATCTTGAGCGGCTCGACGCTCTGGTACCCCTCGACGATTGCCCGAAAGCTCTGCGCGGTGACCGCGCTGTCGCAATGCGCGACATAGAGCCAGGCAAGCGCCAGGGCCCGCGGCATCCGCTTGCCGTCGGGAAGCTCGAGTGTCGGCAATTCGCGGTAGAAGCGGCGCGGCAGGTCCCGCTTCACCTGGAAGATCGTTTCCTCGACGAGGTAATTGTTGTCGAGCAGCCATTGCGCCGCCGGGGTGATCATCTCGCCGCTCGTCTGGGCAGCGTTCGTCGCCCTGTAGACCGCAAGGATGCGCTCGGCATTTTCCCGGATGCGCGGGCCGAAATCGAACGCCCGCAAATCCTGGAACGAGCTGACGCTGTTGCTGGCCAGCGCCTCGCCGACGGCATAGAGGCGGTCGGCCGGCAGGAAGTGTCCGCGGATCGGCTTTTCGGGGACTGCCGGGAACCGCAGCACCGCCTTCTGCTCTCGCTTGCGTTCCGCTTGGAACCGCGTGGGATCGGTCTGGACATTCATGAAACGATCCAATCGGAAACGGCAGGTCCGAGCGTGGCGCCGGCGGCGCTCCCTCCAATGATGGCAACGCTGCTTCGTTCCTTGCATTGCGGCATCGAAAAAGGAAGGGCTGCGGTGATCTGCGCCGGGCCATGCGACGTTTGTGACAATGGCCGATTGAGGCTTTTTCGTGGTGCCGACGCGATGCCCGCAATATCCCTCCGGGACAGCTCACCGGTTCTCGCGCGCCGTCGATGCCTGCGTCAGCACACGTGCCTGTAACCGGCCGCAGCCGCACCGGCCGTCCTGGAGCCTGGGCCGGCCCTCATGCCGCCGGATCCGAAGCGCGCCCTTCCGGGGAAAGATCGACGCCGTTCAGGCGCCCGATATGCAGGGGCAGCATCGGCACGTAATCCGTGTCGGCTCCGGCCGCGTGGGCGACGGCGAAAGCGTTCTTGGTGGCATTGCCGAGCGGATTGACCATGCCCGCCGCGTCGGCCATCGATTCGAGATATCTGAGGTCCTTGAAGGCGTTGGCGACGGTGAATTTGTGGGCCTCGCGATCGCCTTCGAGGGTAAAGCGGCGGAACGTCTGGTAGAACGGGCAATCCATGCGGCCGCCGCTGATCACCGCGTCGAAGCGCTGCGGGGAAATCCCGACCTTCCGGGCCAGCGCAAGGGCTTCCGCGTAGATGGCCGCGTAGCCGAGCGACACGAAATTGTTGAGGAGCTTCATGCGGTGGCCGTCGCCGGTGGCGCCGATGTGAACGATCTTGCCGGCCCATGTATCGAGCACCGGTTTCAGCCTGGCAAAGACCTCGTCGCTGGCCCCGACCATTGTGTCGAGCGTGCCCTCCCATGCTTCCTTCGGCGTGCGGCTGAGCGGCGCGTCGGCGAAATCGATGCCGTCGGCGGCAAGTTCGGCGGCGAGCGCTGTGGTCGAAACCGGATCCGAGGTCGAGCAGTCGACCACGATCGACCCTGGCTTGAGCGCTCCCTTGAGGCCGTCGGGGCCCCGCACGACTGCCTCCACCTCCCGCGAACCGGTCACGCAAATAAAGACGATCGTCGAGCCCGCCGCGACCTCGGCCGCGGAAGCGACCTCCCGCCCGCCGCGGCCGGCGAGATCCTCGGCTGGCGCCCGATTTCTGCGGCCGAGGAAGGTAAGTGCGTAACCCTTGTCGACGATGTTCCTGGCAATGCCGTGGCCCATCATTCCGAGCCCTATGAAGCCGATCTTCTCGCTGCTGGCCATTGTTTCCTCCGATGCCCCGTTACCGGACCGGCTCGGCCCGGCCGCTGAATTTGCGCCAATTGTGCTCTTCCCGAAAGCCGAGGATCTCCCTGGCCTTGCGATTGGAAAGCAGCGTCTCGCGGTCGCCGAACTCGCCGACGACCGGCACGCCTGGATAATAGCGGTCGATGAGTTCCCTGGTCGGCAGCTCGGACGACGTGTCGTCGTTGGCGGCGTTGAAAACCTGGAAGCCCAGCCCGTCCGTCTCCACCGCCAGATGGGTGATCTGCCCGAGGTCCCGCGCGTCGATGTAGCTCCAGGCGATGCGCTTGCGAAATCCGGGATCGGCGATCCAGTCTGGAACGTGCTTCTCGTATTCGTGCGGCTCGATCACATTGCCGATGCGCAAGGCATAGATGTCGAAGCCGCTGCGCAGCGCGAAGGCCCGCGCCGTCTTCTCGTTGACCACCTTGGACAGCGCATAAGAATCCATCGGGTCCACGTCATAGTCTTCGTCGAGCGGAAAATAGCGCGGGCTCCTCGGCTCGTTCGCGAAGACCAGTCCATAGGTGGTTTCGCTGGAAGCGATGACGATCTTCCTGATGCCGAGTTTCACCGCCGCCTCGATGACATTGTAGGTGCCCATGACATTGACGCGGAACAGCTCGTTGTCGGGCGTGATCATGATGCGCGGAATGGCGGCGAAGTGGACCACCGCATCGACGGGAGCCGGCCTGAGCGACGGGTCGAACTCGTGCAGTCCCATATAGCTCGACAGCGCGTTGAACACCTGGCCGCTGTCGGTGATGTCGGTAATCAGCGTGCGTACCTTGGGATAGTCGAGCGGCCTGGTGTCGATGTTCAGAACCTGGTGTCCACGTTCCACCAGGTAGCGGACGACATGGCGGCCGGCCTTGCCGCTGCCGCCGGTGAACATGATCATCTTGCCCATTCCGAACTCCTGATTCGAGGACGACTTTTTTCCACCCCGTCCCGTCGGTAGTGCGCCGGAATTCAAGAGAGCGCATGCCGTCTGTTGTCAATGCCGCCCGCTTCCGAAATGCTTCCGAAATCGGCTGTCGTGGCTG
>JAJFMR010000305.1 GCA_020696915.1 Rhizobiaceae bacterium
CGACGCGCCGGGCCATCCATCAGGACGCGCCGCCCTATGTCGACCAGTCGACCGAGGCGCAGATCCTGGTGACCGGCATCAAGGTGGTCGACCTGCTCGCACCTTATGCGCGCGGCGGCAAGATCGGCCTGTTCGGCGGGGCCGGAGTCGGCAAGACGGTGCTGATCCAGGAGTTGATCAACAACGTTGCAAAGGCGCATGGCGGCTACTCGGTGTTCGCCGGCGTCGGCGAGCGGACCCGCGAAGGCAACGACCTGTATCATGAGATGATCGAATCCGGCGTCAACAAGGACCCGCATGAGCACGGCTCGACCGAAGGGTCGAAATGCGCTCTGGTCTTCGGCCAGATGAACGAGCCGCCGGGCGCCCGCGCCCGCGTCGCCCTGTCGGGCCTCACCATCGCCGAGCATTTCCGCGACCAGGGCCAGGACGTGCTGTTCTTCGTCGACAACATCTTCCGCTTCACTCAGGCGGGCTCCGAAGTGTCGGCGCTGCTCGGGCGCATTCCGTCGGCGGTGGGCTATCAGCCGACGCTCGCCACCGACATGGGCACCATGCAGGAGCGCATCACCACCACCAACAAGGGCTCGATCACCTCCGTGCAGGCCATCTACGTGCCGGCCGACGATCTGACCGACCCGGCGCCGGCAACCTCGTTTGCCCACCTCGACGCCACCACGGTGCTGTCGCGCGGCATTGCCGAGAAGGGCATCTACCCGGCCGTCGACCCGCTCGACTCGACCTCGCGCATGCTCGATCCGATGATCGTCGGAGACGAGCATTACCAGGTCGCGCGCCGCGTCCAGGAGACCCTGCAGCGCTACAAGTCGCTGCAGGACATCATTGCGATCCTGGGCATGGACGAACTCTCGGAAGAAGACAAGGTGACGGTCGCCCGCGCCCGCAAGATCGAGCGCTTCCTAAGCCAGCCTTTCTTCGTCGCGGAAGTGTTCACCGGCGCACCCGGCCAGCTCGTGCCGATCGAAGAAACGATCAGCAGTTTCAAGGGGCTCGTCAACGGCGAATACGACCATTTGCCGGAGGCGGCTTTCTACATGGTCGGCGGCATCGACATGGCTGTCGCCAAGGCACAGCGTCTGGCGGCCGAGGCGGCGTAGGGACAATCGGGAAGGCCGTTGGGGCCAGTGGAAGCAACCCGGGCAGGCAGATCGGCCGCGAAGCCCGACAACAGCGGATCTCGAGACGACATGGCTGAAGCTTTCCAGTTCGATCTGGTGTCGCCCGAGCGGCTTCTGGTGTCGCAGCAGGTCGAGTCTGTCGTCATTCCGGGCGCTGAAGGCGAAATGACGGTCATGGCCAGGCATGCCCCGGTGATGACCACCATCAAGCCGGGCCTGGTGACGGTCCGACCGGCGACCGGCGGGCTTGAGCGTTACGTCGTGTTCGGTGGGTTTGCCGACATTCTGCCGTCCGGATGCACGCTGCTTGCCGAATCGGCGGTCGCGGTGGAGGATATCGACAGGCACGATCTCGCCCGCCGCATCGAGGATGCGAGCGAGGATGCGGCCGATGCCAGGGACGACCAGGCACGCACCAGGGCCGAGGAATACCTGGCGCAACTGACGACCCTGCAGGCAGCGCTGGCCGGCTGAGGCAGTTGCCGGGCGCGCCCGGCACTCTGGGGTCAGGCGCTTCCTTGTGGGCAAGGGCCGGCGCCACGCCTCGGCGGCGTGACGCACGGCGAATGCGCTGAACTCGACTTCAGTAGCGACTCTTCTTGCCGCCCAGGGTCTCGTCCCGATCGTCTTCCACCTCGACCTCGGTGTGGCGCACCGTGTCGGACACCGTTTCGGTGCGGTCGTCGCTCTTGCGGCGCAGCGCGATCTCTTCCTTGACCCTGGCGTCCTTGGTGACGACAGCCTCCTCGGCGTGCTCTTCCGCTTCGATGGTGCGGTCGGTGAAGGCGCGCTCGTCGCCGGCAAGCGGCCGATCGACGGGACGGCGTTCGATCTCGACGCGATCCTCTCTCAGGCTGACGTCTTCCGACACCGGTTCCTCGACGACATAGGAGCGGACACGCACGCGCCCGAGATCGACATCGCGCTTTCCGACACGCAGCCGCTCTTCGACGACGGGAATCACCTCCTCGTCGCCGCGTGCGCCCGTGTAAGTTCCCGGGGCGAAGTTTTCGCGGTCCGATGCCGAGGCGGTGCCTCCGACGAGACTGCCGCCGCTGTCGTACTGCCGGCCGGTGGCTGCGACCCCTCCCATGTGCGAACCGGTCCAGCCCTCGGAGCGCCATGTTTCAGCGCGTGACTCGAGATCGACGGATCCCTCGTCATCGAGAATGTCCAGAGCCTGGTCGAACTGGTCCGCGCGGATGTCGCCCACGGTCACCAGGTAGCCGCCGCGGCGGAGCCCTTCAGCGTAGGTAGCGCGGTCCTCCTCGGGGAAGAAGAAGTCGGCGACACTGTCCCAGAACCCCTTCTGATCGTTCGGGTCGACCGTTTCACGATAGGAATCGCCGCCGGTGAGACGGATTGACGAATCCGCGATTCCCAGAGAGCGCAGGCGCGACACCGCTTCCTCTGCATCGTCGCGGTCGTCGAAGAATGCGGTCAAACTTCTGTCGGCATAGGTGTCAGCCATTTTCCTTGTCCTCGTTCTTTTCTTGGGGCGCGTCGTGCTTCCGCGTGACGACCGCTCGCTGCTTTCGCAGGCGGACGGGGACGTCGACCGCTTCGCTGGTGACGCGCCTGGTTATGTGAAGCTCCTCCTTCAGCATCAGCCGACGTTCGACGACCAACACCTCCTCGAGGACCGGCACGACGATGGTGTCTCCCATCGTTCTCATGGCGGGTGGGTTTTCCACCTCGCGACCTACAGGGACCCGGGTTATCTCCACATCGCTGGTTTCCAGTTCGGCCGTGGCGACCTCATCGTGGATTTCCGTGACCGTTTCGACCCGCACGCGGCCGGTCGTGACGGTGCGCTTTTGGACGTGCGCCTCTTCCTCGATGACGGGGACTGACTTCTCGGAAGGGGACATGATTGCTCGTGATCCTGCAGTCTCGACCGAACGGTTCCTCACCGATTCGGTTCCTGAAAACGTCGGAAAAGATTGCCGCCGAAAGGCCCGCCGCCGCCACGTTCACGGAACGTTAACCATGGCATTCCAGTCTCTCGACGTGCGATTGGGGATGGAATTTATGCGCAGCATCCAGATAGAAGAGAAACTGTGGGTTCGCTTTCCGGCGCGGAACGGATCCTTCCTCGAGGGAGTCGAGATCGGTGCGCTGGCAGCGCACCTGGCGACGGCGGTGCCCGAATTGCGGCGCACGATCTCAGCCGCCGCCTTCGAGCAGGCAAAGGCACTCGCCGCCAAGTTCGGCTATCGTGCATTGGCCGGCAACGATGCCGGCACAGGTATGCTCGAGGTGACCTTCACGACCCGGCGGCGGAAGCCTCAGTTGCGCCTGATCTCGTCCAACGGGTAGCACCCGCAGAGTGCCTGAAGTGGAGCAGTCTCGACGATCGGCGCCGATGATTTTTCCCGCTCCATCAGGCGCGAAATCGCCGAAACCGGAACGGGGCGCAAGACGGCTTCGCCGCGGTGCAAATCCATCGCAGGGTCGAGGCTGAACGAGTCGACGAGGGATCATGGCTGGGCCGCAATTTCTTGCCGACGATTTCAAGACCACTCCCTATTGGTGGGACATCACGCCCCGGCCCGATCTCGGCGCACCGGCGCTGCCGACGACGATCGACGTGGCGGTTATCGGATCGGGTTATACCGGGCTAGGCGCCGCACTCCAGACAGCTCGCGGCGGACGCTCGACACTGGTGTTCGAGGCCGGCGACGCGGGCTCGGGCTGCAGCACGCGCAATGGCGGGCAGATCAGCACCAGCGTCAAGCCGGGACTGGACGACCTGGCCCGCAGGCACGGCGCTGAGAAGGCGCGCGCCATCCAGGCCGAAGGCCGCAATGCTCTCAAATGGATCGAAGCTTTCATCGCCGAGGAGGGCATCGACTGCGGCTTCGGCGTGGTCGGGCGCTTCCATGCAGCCCACAACGAGGCGGCGTTCAGGCGTCTTGCGGCATCGCTCGAAAACGAGCCGGCCGGTTTCGAAACCGACGGCTTCGTCGTGCCGCGCACACACCAGCGGCGCGAATTGGGCACCGACGCCTATTTTGGCGGCGTCGTCTATCCGCGCCACGCTGCGCTCGACCCGGCTCG
>JAJFMR010000306.1 GCA_020696915.1 Rhizobiaceae bacterium
CCTTCATTCCAGCTTACGACGTGTCCCTCGGTGTCCAGTATGAGGATTGCGTAGTCCTTGACGCTCTGAACGAGCAGCTCCAGGGCGTCGCGATGCCGCAGTGCATCGTCCGCGCTTTCAGCTCGGACCGGATCGCCGGATATTGGGGAGAGTTGGGTCAAATCTGCTCCTGGGGTGGCAGTTGCCGGTTATAAATCACGAAGTTACGGGTTTTCCACCTTTATGTTCGGCGTTGCCTGCATCGCTGCCAACTGGGGCGCGTCAGCTCGACGGTAGTGACGCAGCTCTCACAGGCGCACAGGCGACGAGCCCTGATCTGAGGATTGCCGCCGTTCGTTCGATGGCGCCGGAGCCCCGCCGGTGCTTGAATGCGGCGGTCGGTGGCAAGCTGGCGTCCGGAGATCCCTCATGATCGAATTCTACAGCTATTTCCGCAGTTCGGCGGCCTGGCGCTGCCGGATCGCACTCAACCTGAAGGGGGTCGCCTACAATTTCAAATCCGTCCATCTGCGTCACAGGGAGCAGCGGGCCGATGCCTACAGGACCATCAACCCGCAGGGGCTGGTGCCGACGCTGGTGGCCGGCGACCTGACGCTTGGCCAGTCGCTCGCCATCATCGAATGGCTGGACGAGAGCTTCCCCGACCCGCCGCTGCTGCCGGCCGACAGGGACCGCCGGGCCGAAGTTCGCGCCTTCTCGCAGATCATCGCCTGCGACATCCATCCTCTGCAGAACCTGCGCGTGCTGGAATATCTCGGCAACACTTTCGGAGCCGACAAGGCGGCGCTGGATGGCTGGTGCGGAGAATGGCTGGGTTCGGGACTGCGGGCCTGCGAGGCGATCGCCCGGCGCCAGGACGGCAAATTCGCGTTCGGAGATACGCCGACGCTCGCCGATATCTGCCTGGTTCCCCAGCTGGCGTCGGCCGATCGTTTCCACGTCGACATTTCGGGCCTGCAGCGCCTTGCCGGGATCCGAAGCGCCTGCCTGGCGCTGCCGGCCTTTGCCGATGCCGATCCGATGGTGCAGCCCGACACGGAGCCATCCGCCACGTGACGAAGGCGCCTTGCGGGCTTTGCACGCCAGCTTGTGTTCTCCGGGACATGACGTGGCGCATCCGCCCGGCCTGTCGGGTGCCGTAGAGATGAGATAAGCAGGGATCCGTCCGCCGGCTGCGCGTCCGGCGGTGAAACAAGGCGACACGGGTCGATTTTTGAGGGAAGAGGAATGCGCTCGATCGAGGACCAGACGTTTCTCTGGCTGCTCGTCGCGACCTCGGCGGCCTTCGCGCTGGTGGTGTGGCCTTTCTACGGCGCGGTGCTGTGGGCGATCGTCGGGGCCATCGTCTTTTCGCCTCTGCACCGTCAGCTGTTCCGGGCGACGGGGCAGCGGGCCGGCCTGACCGCCGCGCTATCCGTCCTGATCATCATTTCCATCGTCATCGTGCCGGTAATGCTCATCGCCTCGTCGCTGGCCCTTCAGGCGACCGCGCTTTACGAGAGCATCGACACCGGCAAACTGAATGTCGGGCAGCATCTCAGGGATGCCGGCAATGTGCTGCCGACGTGGATGAAGGACCTGCTGGCCAGCTTCGGGCTGACCAGCCTCGACGCCGTCCGCGAGCGTCTATCGGCCATCTTCAGCCAGTTCCTCCAGGCTCTCGTCGCCAGAGCCGTGACGGTCGGGCAGAGCACGCTCGACTTCATCGTCAGCATGGGGGTCATGCTCTATCTGCTGTTCTTTCTGTTTCGGGACGGCTCCAGCCTGACGCAGCGCATCCGGAGCGCCGTGCCGCTGCGTGCCGGACAGCGCGATGCGCTGCTCGAGAAGTTCGCCGTGGTCGTGCGCGCGATCGTCAAGGGCACCGTTCTGGTGGCGGCCCTGCAGGGTGCGCTGGGCGGCCTGATCTTCTGGCTGATGGCCATACCCGCGCCGGTGCTCTGGGGCGTGATGATGGGGTTCATGTCGCTGTTGCCGGCGATCGGCTCCAGCCTCGTCTGGCTGCCTGTCGCGCTCTATCTCATCGCCACAGGTTCGGTCACGAAGGGCCTCGTGCTGATCGCCTTCGGTACGCTGGTCATCAGCCTCGTGGACAACCTGCTGCGGCCTGCCCTGGTGGGCAAGTCCACGCGAATTCCCGACTATCTGGTGCTGATCACGACGCTCGGCGGCCTCTCGCTCTTCGGCCTCAACGGATTCGTCATCGGGCCGGCGATCGCCGCAATGTTCATCGCCGTCTGGGACATATTCGTCCTGTCCAGGCATGAACTGAACAGGGCCGCCGGGGCATCCGATCCGGCGCCCGGTGATGAAACGGGCGTCAGAGATCCGGATGCGGCTGCCGGTCAGTGACCGGCCATGGACCGGAAAGCCGCGCCGCCATCTCTCAGAGCGTGATCCGGTACCTGGCAAACCCGTCGGCGCCCTCTCCGGCCGCTTCTATCTTCACCCCCTTCACGTCGGCGAGATGCGCCTTCGCCTTCGGCCCGGTCTCGAAGATGACTGACGCCCCCTCGAGCGGCACGAAGGACCAGTTGGAATCCGCCGACGGGTTGATGGTGCCCTGTTCGATGATGAAGCGGACGATCACGTCGCGGTTGGTGTCGGGCGCCTCGAAAACCATCTTCGAAGGGTTGATCTCCGGGAAATTGCCGCCGCCGCCGGCCCGGTAATTGTTCGAGACGACGACAAATTTCTGCGCCGCGTCGATCGGCTTGCCGTCGAACGCCAGATCGACGATGCGGCTCGAAGCCGCGTCGAGCACTTCTCCCTTGGCGCCGTATCTGGGCGGCTGCGACAGATCTATCCTGTAGGTCACGCCGTCGATGACGTCGAAATTGTAGGACGGGAAGTCGGGGTTGATCAAAGGCTGGTCGGCCTTGCCCTTCTCGATGCGGTTGAAGATGCCGGCCGACATCTCCAGCCATTCCTTCACCTGCGCGCCGGTGATCGCCACGGCCTGCACGGTGTTCGGATAGAGATAGAGGTCGGCGACGTTCTTGATGGCGACGGCGCCGGGTGCCACGTCCGTATAATAGTCGGGACCGCCCCGGCCGCCCGCCTTGAACGGCGCAGCTGCCGACAGGACCGGCAGATCCCTGTGTTGCGTGTCCTTCAGCATGTCCCTGATGTACCAGGTCTGCGCCTGGGAAACGATCTGCACGGAAGGGTCGTCGGCGACCAGCGCGAAATAGGAGTGCAGCGGCGCCGACGTCATGCCGACCGGGGTGCGGACATAGTTAAGCGTTGCCTCGTGGTCGTCCTTGACCGCCGCTTCCACGTCCTGCCTGCTTTCGACGGTCGCCTTCACCTTGCCGTCGATGCGCTGGAAGATCGGACGCGCCTCGCTGCTCGAGCCGGCGATCTTCCACTGGTTGCCGTCGCGTTCGAGCAGCAGGTCTATCAGGCCGAGATGCGACCCCCAGAAGCCACCCATCACGCCCGGTTTCCCGCCGACCAGCCCGGCTGTGTTGTCGAGGCCCGCGTAGCCCTCGAATTTGGGACCGGGGAAGTCGAGATGGCTGTGGCCGGTTACGATGGCGTCGATGCCGTCGACGCCGGCAAGCAGGATCGAGGCGTTCTCCAGATTGTCGCCCGGTTCCGGCGTTCCCATGCCGGAATGGGACAGCGCGATGACGATCTCGGCGCCGTCTTCCTTCATCTGCGGCAGCCAGGCGCGCGCTGCTTCGACGATGTCCCGGGTCATCGCCTTGCCGGCGAGATGGCGCGAATCCCACGTCATGATCTGCGGCGGCACGAAACCGATCAGGCCGATGCGAATTATGTGCTCGGCGCCGGCGCCGTCCTTCACCTTGCGGTCGAGGATCACATAGGGCTTCAGGAACAGCTCGTCCCGTCGGGCGTCGGCGGCCAGCTGCCCCCTGGTGAGGTTGGCACAGACAAACGGAAAATTGGCGCCGGCCAGCACCTTGAACAGGAAATCCAGGCCGTAGTTGAACTCGTGATTGCCCATGGTCGAGCAGTCGTAGCCCAGCGTGTTCATCGCCTTGATCACCGGATGGACGTCGCCCTCCTTCATGCCCCGCTCGTAGGCGATGTAGTCGCCCATCGGGTTACCTTGCAGGAAATCGCCATTGTCGATGAGCATCGAATTGGTGGCCTCGGCCCGTATCCGGTCGATGATCGCCGCCGTGCGCGCCAGACCCATCGTGTCGTTCGGCTTGTCGGCGTAATA
>JAJFMR010000307.1 GCA_020696915.1 Rhizobiaceae bacterium
AAAGATCTTCGCGCGAAGCGATTCCGAGAGCGCGCTATCGGCATGCATCTCGCCGTCACTTTCGAGGTTCGGTGCGATGCGTTTCAGGATTTCGGCGGCGCGCCGCATCTTCAGGGCGCTGGGCGAATCGCGGGAGCCGAAGTCCGAATGTGAAAGCAGTGCGGCCTTTGGTTCGATGCCGAAGCGTCTGACCGCTTCTGCCGCAAGAACCGTCATCTCCGCGATTTCCTCCGCGCTCGGGTCTACCGTGACGTGCGTGTCGGTGAGGAAGACGATGCCGCGTTGGGTGATCAGCATCGACAGGGTGGAGAGATCATGGTCGCCGATGCCGGGTCGCGGGCCGATGATCAGCGTCACGTTGCGAAGATGGCGGGCGAAGCGCCCTTCGAGACCGCAAATCATTGCGTCGGCATCGCCACGCTTCAGCGCCAGGGCGGCAATCACGGTCGGGTCGGTGCGCACCATCAGCCGTGCCGCTTCCTGGCTGACGCCGCGTCTGCCGGCAAGCTGGATCAGCAGGTCGACATAGTCGCGGTATCGCGGATCGTCCTCCGGATTGATCAGTTCGAAATCGACGCCCGAGCGGATCCTCAACCCGTAGCGCTTCAGCCGCGCATCCACAACCTGCGGGCGCCCGACCAGTATCGGCGCTGCGATGCCCTCCTCGAGCACGACCTGCGCGGCCCGCAGCACGCGCTCATCCTCGCCGTCGGCATAGATGATGCGCTTGGCGGCCGCACCCTTTGCCATCTCGAACACGGGCTTCATCACCAGCCCGGACCGGAAGACGAAGCGGTTCAGCTTGTCCACGTAAGCTGCCATGTCGGTGATCGGGCGGGCCGCCACGCCGCTCTCGGAGGCGGCCTTGGCGACCGCCGGGGCGATCCTGAGGATCAGTCGCGGATCGAAAGGCGACGGGATAAGAAAATCGGGCCCGAAGACGGGAGTGTCGCCGGAATAGGCGCGTGCGGCGATGTCCGACGGTTCTTCCCGGGCGAGCGCCGCGATCGCCCGCACGGCGGCCATCTTCATCTCCTCGTTGATGGCGCGCGCGCCGCAGTCGAGCGCTCCCCGGAAGATGTAGGGAAAGCAAAGCACATTGTTGACCTGATTGGGATAGTCCGAGCGGCCGGTGCAGACCATCGCGTCCGGACGGGTGGCGCGCGCCAGTTCGGGCATGATCTCCGGAACGGGATTGGCCAGAGCCAGGATGAGCGGTTTCGGCGCCATATGCTCCAGGTGATCGGCGCCGAGAACGCCGGCGGCGGAAAGCCCCAGGAATACGTCGGCACCCGGGATGACGTCGGCCAGCGTGCGGGCCGCCGTATCCTTGAGATAGGGGTCCTTCCAGCGGTTCATCTCTTCGTTGCGGCCACGGTAGGCGACGCCGAAACGGTCGGTGACCCAGATGTTTTCGACCTTTGCGCCGAGCGAGACGAGGAGGTTGAGGCAGGCGAGCGCTGCGGCACCGGCGCCGGACGTCACGATCCTGATGTCCTCGATTCTCTTGCCGGCGAATTCCAGGCCGTTGAGCACCGCGGCGGCGACGATGATGGCGGTCCCGTGCTGGTCGTCGTGAAAAACCGGAATGCCCATGCGGGCCTTCAGTTCCTCCTCGACCTCGAAGCATTCCGGCGCCTTGATGTCTTCGAGATTGATGCCGCCGAAGGTGGGCTCCAGCGCCGAGACCGTGCTCACGATCCTCTCGACGTCCGGCGCGTCGATCTCGATGTCGAACACGTCGATCCCGGCGAATTTCTTGAACAGCACCGCCTTGCCTTCCATCACCGGCTTCGACGCCAGCGCTCCGATGTCGCCGAGGCCGAGCACCGCCGACCCGTTGGAGATGACGGCGACCAGATTGGCGCGTGCGGTGTATTCGGCCGCCATTGCCGGATCGTCCCGGATGGCGAGGCACGGCGCGGCTACACCCGGCGAATAGGCGAGTGCGAGATCGCGCTGGTTGCCGAGCGGCTTTGTCGGCTGGATCTCGAGCTTTCCCGGAGACGGATACCTGTGAAAGTAAAGTGCTGCCTGGTCGAGGTCGAGCCGGGCCTTCTTTTCCTTGTCGGTTTCCATGTGTGTTCGGCTTCCTCTGAAGGACCGACGGCGGGACCCTTAAAAAGCTGACGGGGCGCGAAAAGCAGCCGCTGACCCGTTTTTGTTCCTCAGAACGCGCTGGGATAGACCCCGCCGTCGATCGGAATGTTGCGGCCGGTCACGTAACTGGCGTGGACCGAGCAGAAGAAGGCGCACACCTGACCGAACTCTTCCGGCGTGCCAAGCCGCTTCGCGGGGATGTCCGCGGCGATGCGTGCACGCCGCGCCGCGCCGGCCGCCGGATCCTCGACCGAGCCGGCCTCGTGCGGTCCGCGCAGGCGATCGGTATCGATCTTGCCGGGCAACAGATTGTTGATCGTCACGTTGCGATCCGCAACGGTACGGGCAACGCCCGCCAGGAATGAGGTTAGACCCGCCCGCGCGCCGGATGACAGGTCGAGGCCGGGAATCGGAACGTACACGGAGGTAGAGGTGATGTTGATGATTCGCCCGAAGCCGCGCTCCGCCATGCCGCCGATGACTGCCTGAATGAGTTCGATCGGCGTCACCATGTTCTGGGTGAGCCCTTCGAGGATGGCCTCGCGGTCGAGGGCCGTGAACGGCCGGAAGGGTGGCCCGGCATTGTTGTTGACGAGGATGTCGGGATTGGGACAGGCGGCGAGAAACGCCTGCTGCACCGCCGGATCGGAGACGTCGCCGGGCACTTCCACCACGGCCACGCCGTGGCGCTCGCGAATCTCGCTGGCCGTGGCCGCAAGACTTGCTTCATCCCGGCCGTTCACCACGAGATCGGTGCCGGCTTCGGCAAGCCCCATCGCACAGCCCCTGCCGATGCCACGGCTCGATGCGCAGACGATGGCTTTCTTCCCGCGGATGCCGAGATCCATGTTCATGTTCCTCCATGTTCGTTGCACGCTATCGCGGCCGCGGCCGGCGCCGCAACCGTTCACAGGAACGGCACCGGATCGGGTGAGCGTCCGACGTGTTGGCCAAAGCGGCGTACAGCATCGGGGTATAAAGTGGAATCGCCTTTCTGGCGGTTAAAAAAAACACCAGGGCTGCTCGCGGCGGTTTTTTTCGTGCCCCCGGCTCCGTGCGGAATTCGTCGGGCTACTTTCACTATGGCTGCATGTAATCAGCGTATCGAAGCGGCCCGTTCATGACGGGAGCGGCGTCGCCTGGGTTTTGCGTCAAGCGCCGTTTTTGCACTGGCGGGCCTCTGCTTGATCGTGGTGGCAGTTCAGCCCCAGAGAACCGGATCCGGCGGTGAGACGAGCGATCCGCGATAGGAAAGGCCGGGCTCCCGGTCCCGTGCAAGCAGCAGCGGGCCGTCGAGATCGACGAAGTCCGCGCCCTGGGCGAGCAGCACGGCGGGGGCCATGGCGAGCGACGTGCCGACCATGCAGCCGACCATGACCGAGTAGCCGAGCGCGCGCGCGCGATCCCGGAGCACAAGCGCGGCAGTCAATCCGCCGGCCTTGTCGAGCTTGATGTTGACCGCATCGTAGCATCCGGAAAGACGGTCGAGGTCCGCCGCCTCATGCACGCTTTCGTCCGCGCAGACCGGCACGATGCGTGGAGTCCGGCGCAGTGCATCGTCCCTTCCGGCCGCCAGCGGCTGTTCGATCAAGGCGACGTTCAGCTCTGCCGCGGCGGCCATGTTCCGGTCCATGTCGGTCTCCGTCCAGCCTTCATTGGCGTCGACGATGATTCGGGGGCGCGGGGCTGCCGCCCGGATCGCGCGGATGCGGTCGATATCGCCGTCGCCGCCGAGCTTGACCTTCAGCAGCGGCCGGTCGGCGTTGAGGCGGGCCTGGGCGGCCATTGCCTCCGGTGTGTCGAGGGACAGGGTGAACGCCGTCTCCAGCGCGCCTGGCGCGGAATCGCAGACGCTCGCAGCAACCGGCTTGCCCGTGGCTTTCGCCTCGAGATCCCACAAGGCGCAGTCGATTGCGTTGCGGGCGGCACCTGCCCTCATCGCCGCCAGCAGGTCCTGTCGGGTGATGCCGGCTGCAACCTCCCTGGCCATCGCCTCTATCTCGGCGCGGACTCCGGCAATCGTCTCCCCGTAACGTCCATAGGGAACACATTCCCCGCGGCCGGATTTCCCGCCATCGACTAT
>JAJFMR010000023.1 GCA_020696915.1 Rhizobiaceae bacterium
GCGCCGGTATATGTCTTGCCGGCGCCGGGCGGCCCCTGAATCGGAAAAATTCCTCCCTGCAGTTCGAGCGCCGTTCGCCGCGCGGCATCGAGCGCCGGCTCGCCCGGCATCCGGAATTGCCGGCCGGCGGCCAGCGGCGGCCGCCGCATCAGGAGGTCTCTTGCCGCGCGATAGGGACCTTCCCCCTCGATGCCGTGCTCCGCGACATGCGCGCCGATCCGCAGCAGGGCATCTGCCAGGACGCCGGTGCCGATCGCCTTGTGCGCGAAGACGGCTTCCGGGTGGTCGGCGATGCGATCGCCGCGTTTCTTGATGTCTACCCACCGATCCTCGATGGAGATCTCCTTGATCGAGCCGAACCTGTCACCGCCGACCATGTGAAGGTCCTCGCCGCCGCGAAATTCCGTTTCCTGGGGCGGGAACGAATAGCGGTGGACCGGTGCCTTGGCGGTGCCGCCCGATTGCCCGAGGAAGGCGAGGCCGGAAAGTGCTTCCCGCTCGTCGAGGAGGTCCTCTGCAGCGAGGTCGCGAAGCCGGTAGAACTCCCACCAGACCGCTCTGTCCTCGCGCCGGTGCCAGTCGAGCGAATGCGCCAGCAGCCAGCTTGCGTGCTGTCGCGGGCTGCGCTCGGCGGCGTCGGCCGGAACGTCGGCGGTCAGGCGCTCGATGAGCGCGTTGACCCTCTCCTGGCGTTCGCCGAGCTTCTCACCCGGCTGCCCGTCCGGAGAGGCGGGTCTTGGAACATCCACACCCTGCCGGATCAGGCCGGCGCGGCATCCTTCGAGCCAATCCCTCAAGCGCAGCGTCGAAACGCAGTCGTCGCGGTTGTAACCTGCGACACTGGCGCGATCGGACGCCTCGATGCTGCCGGGATCGCCGAGTTCCAGTCCCGCCTGCAGCCTGGCAAGCGCCCGGTTGGCGTCGCGCAGCGGGATGTCACGGCAGAATCCATAAAGCGGCTCGAGGCGCTTGATCGAGTAGCTTTCGACGCCGGCCCGCAGGCCGTTCCTGACGACGCCATAGAGGTCGACGAAGCGCTCCGACCTCAGCAGGAAGTCGACCTCCTCCTGACGGCTTGCGTAACGTCCCATCAGCCTCTTGAGGGCGGCAGGCTCGTAGGGCGCGTAATGATAGACGTGCAGGTCCGGATGCGCCTTCAGACGGTCCGTGACGAAGTCGACGAAGCGCTCGAAGGCAGCCTTTTCACCGGCGCGCGTGAAGGCCCAGTCCGACGTATGGGCAATGGCGCCGCCGTCCCGCGAATGAGCATAGCCGAACAGATATTCGAGCCCGCCCTCACCGGTAAAGGGATCTCCCTCCAGATCGAAGAACACGTCACCCGGCGAGGGTTCCGGAAGACAGGCAAGCCCGAATCCCGCTTCTACCGGCAGCAGTTCGTGCAGCAATCTCCCGGCTTCCCAGGAAGCGGTCTGGATCCGGGCCTGCTCGCGGATTCGCTGGAACGACGACGCAGCGCCCCGCGACGGCTTCCATGCCAGCGGCAGCGGCATGGCGCCGAGCGACGCAACCGTGTCGATCCCGCGGCTCCTGAGTTCCTGAATCTGGACCTTCGTGGCGCCGGCGACGAGGGAGAGGTGGTCGTCGGCACGGCGGCGTTCCTCGCAGCGCCGCTGCCAACGGCACACGTCGCAATGCTCGCAGGGTTCCGGGTAGGCTTCACCCGGCTTCCCGGACGCCACCGCAGCGGCTAGCGCGCCGCGAACGTACCGGAAATATGCGCCGTAGTCCTCCATCCGGTAGCGCTGCGCGTCATAGCCCGTCCACGGCGCGACCACGTAACACTGTTCGGGCTGGACGCCCTGCACCGCGGCCACGAGGTCGGCGTAGAGGCACAGCTGCAGCACGGTGCCGCCCTTCGTCTCCCGGGCCAGCTTGGTGTCGGTGACTTCGTAGGACCAGGCGCCGAGACCGGAGGGCGTCGACGTCCGCCGCAGGACATCCGTGCGCCCTACCCAGTTGCCGGACCGGAACGCACCCTGAACGATGATTTCGGCGCCGGCCTCCATCGCTTGGCAGGTCCGGGAAACCGCCTCCTGGTCGACGAATCGTCCCTCGATGACCGTGATCTCGAGCCCTTCGGACTTCAGATGATCGACATAGCCCTGCTCGTGACGCGCGCCGCGCTCCCGCAATATGTCGAGCAGCGGATCGCTGACGTATGGTTTGGCAAGCCTCCCCTCCGCAACGTCGATGTCGAGCGAAGTCAGATGGCGGCAGTTGAGATGACCGACGAGGTCCGACGCGCTGAGGACAAGCGACCCTTCGATCTTCTGCATCAAAATTCCCCCTGCCTGCCGTTCGCCCGGCGCAAAACTAGCAGGGATAGCGGCCTGACCCAACCCGGCCCTTGCTCTGAGCGCGCCCCGGTCTATCCGCCACATGTTCCGTTTCCCCGGCTGTGGTCCCGGCGATGCAACGCAAGGGCTTTCCGTCCGTTTCCTCGCAGCACGACGGAGTCTCTTCATGGCACGATTGCTGCAGAAACTGGCCGGGACCGCACCGGCGCCCCGCAAGGAGATGCCGAGTCCAAGGCTGGGCGAGCAGGAGTTCAAGAGACGCTATCTCGAACAGTTCCGCGACCCCGCCTTCGGAAAGCTGGCGGACGAGCTAGGCCGCGTTGCCGACGTCGCCTGGGAGGCCTATTCCGATTCGCGCAAGAGCCCGGTCACACGGCCCGCAGGCCCGGAGTTCGCCGACCCCGGTTACGAGCTCTCGGTCGACTGGCTGGCGGCACGCGGCGGGGTACGCGAGGCGGAACGGCGTCATCGCGACGAAGCGCTGCCGCTGCGGATCCTGGTCATCAACGGGTCGTCGCGCAGCGAGCACACCTGTCCCGGCGAGACGTCGAAATCCTACAGGCTGGCGGCGATCGCCAGGTCGACGCTGGAAAGCGAAATGGGACTGGAGGTCGGGTTCCTCGACCTGTCCCGGCTCGCCTCGGAGTACGGTCGAAAGATCCATCCCTGCAAGGCGTGCTTCTCCACCGCGGCGCCGCTCTGCCACTGGCCCTGTTCCTGCTATCCCAACCATTCGCTGGGCCAGACCCAGGACTGGATGAACGACATCTACCCGATGTGGGTCGCCGCCCACGGCGTCATGATCGTCAGCCCCGTCAACTGGTATTTCGTTTCCTCGCCGCTGAAGCTGATGATGGACCGGCTGGTCTGCGCCGACGGCGGCAATCCGGACCCCACCCTTACGGGAGGCAAGAATGCGGCAAAAGCCAAGGCCGTCGAACTCGCCGGATGGGACTATCCTCGCCATCTCGCCGGACGGCTTTTCTCCGTCGTGGTGCACGGCGACGTCGAGGGAGCCGAAAACGCCCGCCGCTCGGTCTCGGACTGGCTCAGATTCATGCAGCTGGCGCCGGCCGGGCCGAATGCCGAGGTGGACCGCTACATCGGCTACTGGCAGCCCTATGCCACGAGCCACGATGAGCTCGACGCGGACGAAGACATCCAGGAGGAGGTCCGCAACGCAGCGCGGACGCTGGGCGAGGCCGTCATGGAGAAGCGGGCCGGGCGATACCGCATCGCCGGCGGCGCGCTCGAGCAGCCGCGCCAGAAGTAACGGAACCTGCCGGACTACGGGCTCGACCGGAAGCGGGTCGAGTCGATTGCGGCCGCCATCAGCGTCTGGGTGTAAGCTTCGCGCGGATGGTCGAAGATTGCATCGGTCGGCCCTTCCTCGACGATCTTTCCCTGCTTCATCACGATAATGTAGTCGGACATTGCCCGCACCACGGCGAGATCGTGACTGATGAAGAGATAGGAGAGATCGTGCTCGGCCTGCAGGTCGCGCAGCAGTTCGACGATCTGCTTCTGCACGGAACGGTCGAGCGCCGAGGTGGGCTCGTCCAGGACGACCACCCGTGGCTTCAGGATGATGGCGCGTGCGATCGCAATGCGCTGGCGCTGCCCGCCGGAGAATTCGTGCGGATAGCGGTTGCGCATCGACGGATCGAGCCCGACCTCGCGCAGCGCCTCCACCGCGCGCCTGTCCCTGTCGCGCCGGGACAGCGACGGCTCGTGCACGAGCAACCCTTCGGTGATCACCTGGCCGACCGTCATCCTTGGCGACAGCGACCCGAAGGGATCCTGAAAGACCACCTGCATCTCGCGTCGGAGCGGCCGCATGTCTTCGCGATCGGCCTTCGAGATGTCGCGGGCGCCGAAGCGTATCGCGCCTTCGCTCGGCAGGAGCCTGAGCAGCGCCCGGCCGAGGGTGGACTTGCCGGAGCCCGACTCCCCGACGATGCCGATCGTCTGGCCTTCCCTGAGGGTCAGCGAGATGCGGTCGACGGCGCGAAGCAGCATCGGCTCACCCTGCAGGAAGCCGCCGCCTATCCTGAATGTCACTTCGACGTTGTCCCCTTCGAGCAGGATCGGCGCGCCGGGGGCCGGCGGCGCCTTGCGGCCGGCCGGCTCGGCAGCGAGCAGCAACTTCGTGTAGGGGTGCTGCGGACGGTCGAAGACCGCCTCGGTGCTTCCCTGCTCGACCACTTCTCCGGAGCGCATCACATAGACCCGGTCGGCGAAGCGGCGAACGATGCCGAGATCGTGGGTGATGAAGACCACCGCCATGTTCAGCCGGCGCTGCAGATCGGCAAGCAGCGCCAGGATCTGCGCCTGGATGGTTACGTCGAGGGCCGTCGTCGGCTCGTCGGCGATCAGGATGTCGGGATCGTTCGCCAGCGCCATGGCGATCATCACGCGCTGGCGCTGTCCGCCCGACAGCTCGTGCGGGTATGACCTCATGCGCCGCTCGGGCTCGGGGATGCCGACCAGCTTCAGGAGCTCGAGGACGCGGGGACGGGCCCTCGCCCTCGAGTAGCCGCCGTGATGGATCAACGGCTCGGCAATCTGCCGGCCGATCCTGTAGAGCGGGTCGAGCGAAGTCATCGGCTCCTGGAAGATCATGGTAATCTTCTTGCCGCGCACCCTGTTCAGCTGCCGCTCGGAAAGCCCGATCAGTTCCTTTTCGCGGTAGCGCGCCGAGCCCCGGGCGCGGCCATTGGCTGCCAGGAGGCTCATCATCGCCATCATGGCCTGGCTCTTGCCCGAGCCGGATTCGCCCACCACGGCGATCGTCTCGCCGCGGCGCACGTCGAGGTCGACGCCCTTTACCGCGTGGACGACGCCGTCATTGGTGTCGAACTCGACGTGCAGGCCGCGGACGGCGAGGATCGGCTGGTCCGCGTCCGGCACGTCAGCGGTCCTTCGGGTCGAGGGCGTCGCGCAGGCCGTCGCCCAGGAAGTTCAGCGCGAACAGAATGAGGGTGAGCGTGACGGCCGGATAGATCAGCATCCAGGCCGCTCCGCGCATGTTGGCGGCACCTTCCGAGATCAGCAGGCCGAGGCTGGTCAGCGGCTCCTGCACGCCAAGTCCGAGGAACGACAGCAGGCTTTCGAGCAGGATCGCCTTCGGCACCAGCAACGTGACATAGACGACGACCGGGCCCAGCGTGTTCGGCACGACGTGCCGTTTCAGGATGCCGATCGAGCCGACGCCGAGCGCCTCGGCCGCCTGAACGTATTCCTGCCGCTTGATGGTCAGCGTCTGGCCGCGGACGATGCGCGCCATGTCCAGCCATTCGGTGAAGCCGATGGCGATGAATATAAGGATGAAGTTGCGGCCGAAGAAGACGACGAGCAGGATCACGAAGAAGATGAAGGGGAGCGAATAGAGGATGTCGACGACCCGCATCATCACGTCATCGACGCGTCCCCCGAAATAGCCGGCGACGGCGCCGTAGGTGACGCCGACGAGCAGCGCCATTGCCGAGGCGAGAAAGCCGATGGCCAGCGAGATGCGGATGCCGACCAGAATGCGCGCCAGGAGGTCCCGCCCATTGCCGTCGGTGCCGAAGAGGAAGCGGACGCGGATCACGTCGGCCGCCATCGTGCCGCTCTTTCCGTCCGCGGAAAGGTCCTCGATGCGGCCGCTCTCGAACAGGTCAGATCGGTCCACGTAGCGGACGATGCGCGGATCGAGCGGCTCCTCCGACGAAATCGGGGCGCTCACCGACGAGCCGGTCACGGTCACCTCCCCCGCCGTGACGCGGGCGCGTGAAAGCACGCTCTCGAACTCCGGCACGATTGCTTCCGCCTGGGGATAGGCTTCGAGGCTGGCCGGCGTGCGCACATACTGCGGGTAGACGCGATCATAGGAATGCGGAACCACCACGGGGCCGATGATCGCGGCGAGCGCCAGAAAAAGCAGCAGGATCGCACTGGCCACGGCGGCGCGATTGCGCTTCAGGCGCCGCCAGGCGTCCTGCCAGAGAGACCGCCCGACGACGGCTTCGCCCGGCGTGAGCGTTTCGGCAATCGTATCGCCTGCCCGAGCCACCGCGCGCTCCTTCAGTCGTACCTGACCCGCGGGTCGAGCCAGGCATAGAGGATGTCGACGATCAGGTTGAACAAAAGGACGAAGATGGCGATCACCACGACGGTGCCCATGACCATCGTGTAGTCGCGGCCGAGCGCGCCCTGGACGAAATACCGGCCAATGCCGGGGATGCCGAAGATCGTCTCGACGACCACCGATCCGGTGAGCAGCGCGGCCGCCGTCGGCCCGAGATAGGAAACCACCGGCAGCACTGCGGCGCGCAGCGTGTGGACGACGACGACGACGAAGGGCGGCAGGCCGTAGGCGCGGGCGGTGCGGACGTGGTTGGACCGCAGCGCCTCGATCGTGGCGCCGCGCGTCAGCCGCGCGATGGCCGCAATCTGCGGCAGCGCCAGCGTGGTGACCGGCAGGACCATGTTGGCCACCCTGCCGCCGTCCCATCCTCCGGCGGGCAGCCAGCCGAGCATGACGCCGAAAACCAGGCTCAGCAGCGGCGCGACCACGAAGGTCGGAATGGTGATTCCGAAGGTCGCGGTGCCGACGACGGCGTAGTCCACCCAGCTGTTCTGGCGCAGCGCCGCAAGCGCGCCGAGCGAGGTACCGAAGACAAGCGCGATGATGATCGCCGTGGCGCCCAGCCGGATCGACACCGGCAGCCCGGTGCTGAACAGGTCGACGACCGTGAAGTCGCGACGGGTGAAGCTCGGACCGAGATCACCCTGCAGCAGGTTGCCCAGATAGATGAAATATTGCTGCCAGAGCGGCTTGTCGAAATGGTAGGCGCGGTTGAGGTTCTCCATGATCAGCGGGTCTATCGGCCGCTCCAGATCGAACGGGCCGCCCGGCGCCAGCCGGATCATGAAAAAGGCAAGCGTCACGATTATGAAGATGGTCGGGATCGCGCCGGCCAGACGGCGGATGACATAGCCGAACATTTCGATGCACTCGTCCCGACGGAGCGGTCATTTCCAGGACCGGCGGGCGATTCCGAGCGCTCTCGCGGGGAAGCGGCTGCCGGCGCGGGCCATGCGGAACCCCGCATGGCCCGCCCAGGCGCCCTAGCCTTCGATCGAGATGAACCGTGACGGGTGATGGTCTAGGAGGTTCTCCTCCCACCCCTTGACCTTGTCCGAGACGAGTCCGCGCGAGGAATAATAAAGGATCGGGATCGCCGGCAGCTCTTTCAGGAAGATCTCCTCCGCCTGGCGAAGAATCGTCCCCCGCTCCTTGAGGTCGAGAGTGGTCTCCGCCTTGGCCATCAGCTCGTCATATTCCTTGTTGGCCCAGCGCGGGTAGTTGAAGCCGAGATTGTCGCTCTCGTAGAGAAACAGGAAGTTCTGCGGGTCGTTGTAGTCGCCGATCCAGCCGGCGCGGGCGATGTCGAAGTCGCCGTCGTTCTTCATGTAGTCGAAGTAGCCGGTGCCTTCCATTTCGACCAGCGTCGAGGTGATGCCTATAGCCTTCAGCTGGTCGGCAACCGCCGTCAGCGTGTTCTTGTGGTTTTCGCTGGTGTTGTAGCGAAGCTCCAGCGTCAGCGAGCCCGGCTCGACGCCGGCCTCCTCGAGCAGCTTCTTGGCCGCGTCCTCGCGGTCGAGCTGGTCCATGTCCTTGTAGTCGAGAAACACCGGCTCGGCGTAATTGTCGATGCCCGGCGGCACGATCGAATAACCCGGCAGCATCGTCTCCCGCCAGATCTCCTTGGCCAGGAAGTCGCGGTCGATCGCCATGGAGATGGCGTGACGGACCCGCGGGTCGGCAAGCTTCTCCTTCTTGATCTTCACGGGCAGGTAGTAGGTGCCGAGATAGGGCGCTATGTGCAGCTGGTCGCCGAACTTGTCGCGGACGAAGTCGATCTGTTCGGCGGGGATGTCGGAGCAGCTGTGCACCTCGCCCGCCTCGAAGCGCCGGATGCAGTTGGCGCGGTCCTCGAAGGGCATGTAGTTCACGGCGTCGAGCTTGACGTTTGCCGCGTCATGGAAATTCGGGTTCTTCTTGAGCACGATCTTGTCGTTCGGGGTGAAGGATTCCAGCATGAAGGCGCCGTTGGTCACCATGTTGCCCGGCTTGGTGAAGGCGTCGCCGTGCTGCTCGACCGAGGCCTTGTGAATCGGATAGGCCGTCTGGTGCATCAGCTGGCTGAGAAAATAGGGGGTCGGCGCTTCGAGCGTGACCTCCAGAGTGTGATCGTCGACCGCCTTGACGCCGAGTTGGTCTGGCTTGAGCTCACCCTTGTTCACCTTCTCGGCATTCTTGATCGGATAGAGGATGTTGGCGTATTCGGCGGCGGTCGCCGGATCCTGGATGCGCTGGTAGGCGAAGACGAAATCGCCTGCGGTGACCGGGTCGCCGTTCGACCATTTGGCGCCCTGGCGCAGCTTGAACGTGTAGACCAGGCCGTCGTCGGAAACCTGCCAGCTCTCGGCGACACCGGGCGTCATCTCGCCATTCGCCGCCTCGGTCACGAGGCCTTCGTAGAGATCGCGCGAAATGTGCGATTCGGCGACGGTCGAGGTCTTGTGATGGTCGAGGGATTTCGGGTCCGTGTCGTTGCCGCGATTGTAGACGGCCTGCGACCACGCCGGGGCCATGAGAACACCATTGGCCAGCACCACACCGGACGCGAGCATCGTCGCGCCGAGCAATCTGTTCAGCATTTCGCTTCTCCCTTTGTTGAGCGTGCCGCCCCTGAAGAACACGCTTCAATTCATTTACGCCCGATACCGGAGGCATGCCGGCTTCGCCGGCAGCGGGTTCCCCGCCGCCAGCCATGCGCGAACACTAGACAGGTGGCTGTGCAAATTCAATGCGGATGAAGTGGGCGTCGGGAGGGCAAAACAAGCCGATTCCCGCACGCAACCGGCTGCGCCAATCGGTTGCGGCGCAGCATGGATCGACGGGCGGCGCCCCATGCCCCACAGCAACGGCAGTGGCCGTCTACAGGGGCCGCTCGGCCGCAAAAGCCACGCTTCGTCCCGCCACCTGCATGTAACCGCTCCCTGCCGGTTCCGGCTCCGGCCCGACCGGCGCCCAGCCGAAGCCCGCGCGGCCCGGCAGGGCGAAGGCGGTGCCCCGCCGGTCACCGTTGACGAGCACGGCGAAGCGGTTGCCCGACCCGTCGGCGATCAGCATCGTCAGCCGGCGTCTCTCGGGCCGGTCCCAGTCGGATTCCTCGAGCGGCTCGCCGCGCTCGGTCAGCCACGCCACGCCGGCAACGCCCGCGGCATCGCGTGGCGCGGCGGCGAGAAAGTCGGGCTCGGCCAGCGCCGGTGTCGCGGCGCGCAGCGCCGCCAGTCTGGCCACGAAGCCTTCGAGATCGACGTCGCGTCCCTCCCAGTCGAGCCAGGCCGTCTCGTTGTCCTGAGCGTAGGCATTGTTGTTGCCGCCCTGGCTGCGGCCGAACTCGTCCCCGGCGGCCAGCATCGGGGTGCCGCGCGAGGCAAACAGCGTTGCCAGAAGCGCGCGTTGGGCGAGCCTGCGGGTATGGATGATGCCGGCATCATCGGTCTCGCCCTCGACGCCGCAGTTCCATGAGAAATTGTCGTTGTGGCCGTCCCGGTTCTGCTCGCCGTTCGCATCGTTGTGCTTGCGCTCGTAGCGCATCAGATCGGCAAGCGGGAACCCGTCATGGGCGGCGACGAAATTGACGCTGCGCGTGGCCGTGCTCCCCGACCGGCCGAAGATATCGGACGAACCGGCGAGCCGGGTTGCCAGGGTGCCGATGGTCCCGTCGTCGCCGCGCCAGAACCGCCGCACGTCATCGCGGAAGCGGTCGTTCCACTCCAGGAAATTTTCCGGAAAGTTTCCCGTCTGGTAGCCGCCGGGGCCGATATCCCAGGGTTCGGCAATCATGATGCGGTCACCAAGCACTGGGTCACGGCGCATGGCCGAAAGGAGCCAAGCGTCGGGGTCAAAGCCGCTTGCCGACCGTCCCAGCACCGGCGCCAGATCGAAACGGAAGCCGTCGACGCCGGCGCCGAGCACGAAATGGCGGAGCGAGTCCATGACGAGCTCCTGGACGATCGCGTTGTCGCAGGCCAGCGTGTTTCCGGTGCCGGTGTCGTTCACCAGGCGGGCCGGCGAGACCCCCGCCTGATGGCGATAGTAGGCCGGGCTGTCCAATCCCCTGAGCGACAAGGTTGGCCCCAACTCGTCCCCCTCCCCGGTGTGGTTGAAGACGACGTCGAGAATGACGGCGATGCCGGCGGCATGGAGGGCCGAAACAGTCCGCTGCAGGTCCTGCAGCCCGCCCGGCGCCAGCCGCGGATCGAGGGCCATGAAGGTGACGGGATTGTAGCCCCAGGCATTGGACAGCCCAAGCGCCGGCAGGTGCCGCTCGTCGATCCAGGCGGCGACCGGCATGAGCTCGACGGCCGCCACCCCGAGTTTCCGGAAATGCTCGATGATGGCCGGGTGCATGAGCGCCCCGATGGTGCCGCGCTCGCCCTGCCCGACGGCGGGATGCCGGATCGTGAAAGCCTTGACCGGCACCTCGTAGACGAGGCCGCCCGTCCTGAAGAGAGGCGGCGCAGGCATCGCCCAGACAGCCGGCTCCCGGGCGATCGCCTTCGGAACGAGAGGCGCGGTGTCGCCGCCGCTGCCGCGCGGCGCCGACAGGCGTCCGTCCCACCTGAAGGGCCGGTCGAGCTCCACTGCCCAAGGGTCGACGAGGAGCTTGTCGGGGTCGAACCAGAGACCACGTTCGGGAGCATAGGCGCCGTCGGCCCGGAAACCGTATTTCGTGCCCGCCCGAAGCCCGCTCACATGCAGGGAGAAGACATCGGAGCCGTCGCGTTCCAGCTCCAGACGGTCGACCTCGACTTCGCCGCTTCCGTCGAAGATCGAGACGAAGAGCCGGGCAGCACTTCCCGACCACACGGCAAAGCGGATGCCGTCTTCTCCGACGCTCGCCCCGAAACGCGGCCGGCCTCCGGGCATCAGGTAATGACGCTCGGCGCGGCCCGACCGGTATGGCTGCGGATTTTGGCCAGCTCGTCGGCGGCCGCGATGAGATCGGCAAGTGCTGCCTGCGTGTCGAGGCCGTGGCGCGACGGGTCGGGCTCGTAGCGCTCGACATAGAGGCGGACGGTCGCTCCCGACGTGCCGGTTCCCGAAAGCCGGAAAACCAGGCGGGAACCACCTTCGAAGAAGATGCGTAGGCCCTGGCCGCTGCTCACCGAGCCGTCGATCGGATCGTGGTAGGCGAAATCGTCCGCGGCCGAAACCGTCATGCCGCGGATTGCCGTCCCGGGCAGGGATTCGAGCCTGCGCTTCAGCCCGTCCATGAGGGCGTTGGCGCGATCGGTCTCAACCGCCTCGTAATCATGGCGCGAATAGTAGTTGCGCCCGTAAGTGGCCCAGTGCTCTCGAACGATGTCGAGGGCGCTCTGGCCGCGAACGGCGAGGATGTTCAGCCACAGCAGCACTGCCCACAGGCCGTCCTTTTCGCGGACGTGATCGGAGCCGGTGCCGGCACTCTCTTCCCCGCAGATCGTTGCCATACCTGCATCGAGCAGATTGCCGAAGAATTTCCAGCCGGTCGGCGTCTCGTACATGCCGATGCCGAGCTTTTCGGCGACGCGGTCGGCCGCGCCGCTCGTCGGCATCGAACGGGCTATGCCCTTCAGTCCACCCCGGTAGCCGGGCACCAGATGGGCGTTGGCCGCAAGAATCGCGAGCGAGTCGGAAGGGGTGATGAAAATCCCCTTGCCGATGACCAGATTGCGGTCACCATCACCGTCTGATGCGGCGCCGAAATCCGGCGCGCCGGGGGCCATCATCTCGTCGTAGAGGTCGCTGGCGTGCACCAGGTTGGGATCGGGATGGTGCCCGCCGAAATCCGGGAGCGGCACGTAATTGCGCGCAGTCCCGGCGGGCGCGCCAAGCCGCTTCTCGAGGATTTCCCGCGCGTAGGGCCCGGTCACGGCATGCATCGCGTCGAACGCCATGCGGAAGCCAGACTGGAATTTTTTCCTGATGGTCTCGAAGTCGAACAGGCTCTCCATCAGTTCGGCATAATCGGCGACCGGATCGATGACCTCGACAGTGAGGCTGCCGGCCTCGAACCGCCCGATCCTGTCGAGGTCGACCGGCCCGAAATCCTCTATCCGGTAGCTGGTGATCTCCTTGCTCCGCGCGAAAATGGCGTCGGTCAGCTTCTCGGGCGCCGGGCCGCCATTCGCGGCATTGTACTTGATGCCGAAATCTTCGTGCGGGCCGCCCGGATTGTGGCTGGCCGACAGGATGATGCCGCCGAAAGCCTGGCGCTTGCGGATGACATGCGAGGCGGCCGGCGTCGAAAGGATGCCGCCCAGCCCGACGACGACCTCGCCGAATCCGTTGGCGGCCGCCATGCGAATGACGGTCTGGATCACTTCCCGGTTGAAGTAGCGGCCGTCGCCGCCGAGCACCAGCGTGCTGCCCGCGAAGCCGTCGAGCGAATCGAACAGGGACTGGACGAAATTCTCCGCGTAGTTCTCCTGCTGGAAGACCGGCACCTTCTTGCGGAGACCGGACGTGCCGGGCTTCTGATCGGCAAAGGGCGTTGTTGCGACGGTTCTGGTCATCGGTCAGCCTGGCCTTCTCGAGAGGAGCGATCGGTAGAGCTCGACATATTTGCGGGCGCTGCGGTCCCACGACACGTCCGACTTCATTCCCTGGCGCTGGATCGAGGTCCAGGCGGCAACGTCGGCGTAGCCGTCGACCGTGCGGCGCACCCCGTGCAGGAAGGAGCCGGCATTGGCGGGCTCGAACTGGAAGCCGGTGGCGACGCCTGCCGACAGGGCAGCCTCGTTGGCATCGATGACGGTATCGGCGAGACCGCCGGTGCGCGCCACGACCGGCACGCAGCCATAGCGCAGCCCGTAGAGCTGGGTCAGTCCGCACGGCTCGAACCTGGAGGGAACCAGGATCGCGTCGCAGCCGCCCTGCATCAGGTGGGAGAGTTTCTCGTCATAGCCGATCACAATGCCGGCGCGGCCGCGGTGCCGGGCCGCCCCGGCCAGCAGGGCGCCTTCCAGAGCCGCATCGCCGGCGCCCAGCACCGCCAGCCGGGCACCGGCAGCCACGACGCCGTCGAGCGTCTCGACAAGGAGATCGATGCCCTTCTGCCAGGTGAGCCGGGTAACGGCACAAAGAATCGGGCTGTCGTCATGCTGGAAGCCGAAGCGCCGCTCGACCGTTCGCTTGTTGGTCCGGCGGCCGCTCTTCAGCGATCTCTGCGAATAGGCGGCATCGAGATGGACGTCCGTCTCCGGATTCCAGATATCGACGTCGATGCCGTTGACGATGCCGTGGATGTCGGATGCGCGCGCGTTGAGCAGGCCGTCCAGTCCCATGCCGAACTGCGGGGTCCTTATCTCCTGTGCGTAGGTGGGGCTGACGGTGGTGATTGCCCATGCGGAATGCAGTCCCGCCTTCAGGTAGCCGACGCCGCCATAATATTCGACGCCGTCCAGACCCATGGCGGGGGCCGGCAGTCCGAGCTCGCCGAAGATGCCGGCGCCGAACTGGCCCTGAAAGGCAAGGTTGTGGACCGTGATGACCGAGGGCACGCCGACGGCCGCGCCGTAGCGCATATAGGCGAGCGTCATCGCCGCCTGCCAGTCATGGGCATGGACGACATCGGGCGTGTAGCCCTGGATGGCGCCCGCCGCGATGTCGGCTCCCGCCCTGCTCAGCGCCGCGAAGCGCCGCCAGTTGTCGGGCCAGTCCATTCCGGCGGCATTGGCATAGGGGCCGCCGGGGCGGTCGAACAGATGCGGCGCATCGAGCACCAGGAGGTCGAGGCCGCCGACCTCGGCGGAAAACACCGACGCCTTGCCGCCCTGCAGGGCGGCGAACTGGGCAAGCGGCTTCTTCTTCCCAAAACTCTTCAGAACCGCCGGGTAGCCGGGGACCAACGTCCGCGTCGCCACACCCTGGCGGCCAAGCGCAAGCGGCAGGGCGCCGGCGACGTCGGCCAGCCCGCCGGTCTTGACCAGCGGAAATATCTCCGGCGTGACCGCAAGCACCTGCATCGAATACCCTTCGGTCCCGGCTACCCGAGCTTGTCGATCATGTCCTGGGTGATCAGACAGATGCCCTTCTCGGAAACCCGGAAGCGCCTGGCGTCCAGCTTCGGATCCTCGCCGACGACCAGACCTTCGGGAATCCGCACCCCGTGATCGATGACGACGCCCTTGAGCCGGGCCTTCCTTCCGACGATGCAGTCGGGAAGCATCACCACGTCCTCGAGGGTCGACCAGGAATTGATGCGCGCTCCGGTGAAGATCAGGCTGCGCTTCAGCGACGCGCCCGAGACGATGCAATCGCCCGACACCAGTGACGAAACCGCCATGCCACGGCGTCCGTTCTCGTCGTGGACGAACTTCGCCGGCGGCTTCAGTTCCGCATAGGTCCAGATTGGCCAGTCGCGATCGTAGAGGTCGAGTTCAGGCGTAATGTCGGTGAGGTCGATGTTGGCCTCCCAGTAGGCGTCGACCGTCCCGACATCGCGCCAATAGGCCTGCGCTTCGGCACTGGAACGGACGCAGGACTTGGTGAAGCGATGGGCGATCGCCTTGCCGTGCCCGACGATGTAGGGGATGATGTCCTTGCCGAAGTCACGCGTCGATTCCGGCTGGCTCGCATCGCGGCGGAGCTGGTCCATCAGGAACTTCGTCCTGAACACGTAGATGCCCATGGATGCCAGCGCGAAGTCGGGCCTGTCCGGCATTCCGGGCGGGTCGGCGGGCTTTTCGATGAAGGAGATGATCCTGTCTTCCTCGTCGACATGCATGACGCCGAAGCCGGAGGCCTCCAGGCGCGGCACTTCCAGGCAGCCGACCGTGACGTCGGCACCGGCATCGCAGTGCTGCCGCAGCATCAGTTCGTAGTCCATCTTGTAGATGTGGTCGCCGGCCAGCACGACCATGTATTCGGGATTGTAGGATTCGATGATGTCGATGTTCTGGAAGACCGCGTCGGCGGTTCCCTCGTACCATTGCGTCTCGG
>JAJFMR010000308.1 GCA_020696915.1 Rhizobiaceae bacterium
CCTCCCTTTGCTTCCTTCTGGCCGGGGCTTCCATTGTCCTGCTTACCACGCCGGTGGGCGGCACGTGGCAAGGCCGCGTGTTCCGCCAGGTCGCGCTGGCGTTCGTGGCAGCGATCGGATTTTGCGCCCTTGCCGATTTCTTCGCGCGCGGCGGGACGGCCGCGGCGGCGGCGAGCAGCGGCGCGGTCTTTGGCGCCGCCAATGGACGTATCGCGCCGGCAGCAGCGTTCGATTTCCTCGTTCTGGCAGGGTCGCTGTTGCTGCCGCTCAACCGCCTGGGGGGGCTTTATGGCCGGTTGATCGCGGTAGGTCTGGTGGTTTGCGGGCTCGCGATCACGGGCTATGCCTATGGGGTGGAGGCCCTTTATCGCGTTCACCCCTTTTCGGCGATGGCTCTGCCGACCTCCATTTGCTTCGTCTTTCTGTTCGTGGCGGCGCTGCTCGCCAGGCCCGCCGATGGGTGGATAGCGCCGCTGCTCGCAAACGACAGCGGCGGAGCCGCGGCGCGGCGCATCCTGCCGGCAATCCTGTTGCTCCCGTTTGCGCTTGCCGGCGCGATGGTTGCCGCCACCCAGATGGACTTCATCGATGCCCCGTTTGGCTTTGCGGTCGTCGCAGTCACGGCGATGCTGGGACTTCTCATTTCCATTATCGCCATGGCGGCATGGCTCAGTGGCCGCGATGCCGAGCAGCGCCGCGGCCAGCGGTTGATCGAAGCGCTTGTCGAGAACACGCCCGCGGTCATCTATGTCAAGGATCTTGCCGGCCGCTATCTGATGGTCAACCAGCGCTTTGCCGACATTTTCCATGTCGATCGCGCTGCGACGGCCGGAAAGTCCGATCATGACCTTTTCTCAAAGGATGCGGCGGACGCGTTCCGCGCAATGGATGCGCGCGTCGCCGAGGCAGACCACGCGCTCATTGAGGAGGAGACTGCGCCGCTGGACGACGGCGTGCATACCTACGTCTCGGTGAAAGCGCCGCTGCGCGACGATTCGGGCCGGGCTTACGCCGTATACGGTATCTCGACCGATATCACCGAGCAGCGGCGGATCGAAAATGCGCTGCTGGCCAGCGAGCAGCGCAATCGCCTGATCGTCGATTCGGCGCTCGACGCGATCGTCACGATCGACAGCGCCGGCAACATCACGGGCTGGAGCCCACAAGCCGAGAAGACGTTCGGATGGACATATGCCGAGGCGCTCGGCCGTCCGGTTGACGAGACGATCATGCCCGAGCGCTTTCGCAAAGCGCATCGGGACGGACTCGCGCGCTATCTCGCGACGAGAGAGGCACGGGTGCTGAACAGGCGGATCGAGTTGGCGGCGTTGCACCGGAACGGTCAGGAGTTTCCGGTCGAATTGTCGATCACGCCGATCCGCCTCGATGGGGATCTGGGCTTCAGCGCCTTCGTCCGCGACATCACCGAACGCAGGCAGGCGGAAGAAAAACTGCAGATTCAACACGACCGGCTGCACCTGCTGGAGCAGATTACCCGCGCGATCGGTCAGCGGCAGGATGTGCGGAGCATCTTTCAGGTTGCGGTGCGGACGCTTGAGGACCGGCTGCCGGCCGATTTCGTGTGCATCTGCGACTACGATCCCGTCTCGCAACTGCTGACCGTCGCGCATGTCGGGCTGGCCAGTGAGAATCTGGGCCGCGAACTCGGCATCATCGTGCGCGCCGAGATTCCGATTGACCGGAACGGCCTGTCGCATTGCGTGGGTGGCGAGCTGGTCTACGAACCCGACATCGCCAGGGTCGATTTTCCGTTTCCCCGACGGCTCGCCGCGCAGGGCCTGCGCGCATTGGTCGTCGCCCCGCTCGGCGTGGAAGGAGAAGTATTCGGCGTGCTGGTTGTCGCGCGCCTGCAGCCCGGGTCCTTCCAGAGCGCCGACTGCGAGTTCCTGCGGCAGCTTGGCGAGCATGTCGCGCTGGCGGCGCATCAGGCGCAGCTCCGCGACCGGCTTCAGAAGGCGTATGAGGATCTTCGCCAGACCCAGCAGGCGGTGCTTGAGCAGGAGCGGTTGCGCGCGATCGGCCAGATGGCGAGCGGCATCGCGCATGACATCAACAACGCGATCTCGCCGGTCGCGGTCTATACCCAGTCTATGCTCGAGCGCGAGCCGAACCTGCCGCCCGCGGTGCGCGACTATCTTGAGCTTGTCGGGCGCGTCGTCAAGGATGTGGCTGCAACCGTCGGCCGTATGCGTGACTTCTATCGCGCGCGCGGCGAAGAAGCCGAACTCGCGCCGCTCGACCTGAACGAACTTGTGCCGCAGGTGATCGAGCTCACGCGGGCGCGCTGGAGCGACATGCCGCAGCGGGGCGGGGTGGTCATCAAGGTCTCGACCGAACTCGAAACCGATCTTCCCCAGGTAATGGGCAATGCCTCGGAAATCCGCGAGGCGCTGACCAACCTCATCTTCAACGCAGTCGACGCCATGCCCCAGGGCGGTGTTCTGACCGTCAAGACGGTGACCCTGCCGCCGGCCGCGAGCGGCACGTCTCGCGTCCGCCTCGAGGTCGGCGATACCGGTCCCGGGATGAACGAAGAGACACGCCGCCGCTGCCCCGAGCCTTTCTTTACCACCAAGGGCGAGCGCGGCACCGGCCTTGGTCTGACAATGGTCCAGGGCGCCGCGCGGCGGCATGGAGCCGAACTCGACATCGACAGCGCGCCGGGGGAGGGGACGCGGGTTCGCCTCGATTTCGACGCGACCGCCGACGCGCAGAGGAAACGAATGGAGGCCCGCGCCGCAGCCGAAGTCGCGCCGCTGCGGCTGTTGCTCGTCGATGACGATCCTGCGGTGCTGAGTTCAACGGAATTTGTGCTGCAGCTCAGCAATCATGACGTGACTACGGCCGATGGCGGGCAGGCGGCGATCAAGGCGTTGCGCGCTGCCCATAAGGCGGGCCTGCCCTTCGATCTGGTTATCACCGACCTCGGCATGCCCTATGTCGACGGCAACCAGGTTGCGAGCGCGGTTAAGGAGCTGTTCCCATCGACCCCGGTGGTCCTGCTGACGGGCTGGGGACGCCGCATGGCGCGCACAGACGCAACGCCGGCCCACATCGACTATGTGCTGCCCAAGCCGCTCGAACTCGACCAGTTGCGGGAGATATTCGTTGAGATCAGCCGCGGGGCGCGATGAACCCGGTTCGACGAGATCGGGCCTGTCGAGGTTAAGATGTGCGCATATCGCCGAGCTCCATTCCGCATGGCCATTTGACCGCATGCCGCTCCTGGCGGCCTGGATCAGGCCAGCCGCGCCCGGATCTGGGTGTAGGAGTGCGGCGCGAAGCTGTGGCGCAGCGTGTCGCCGCCGACATTGATCGTGCTGTTGCGCGTGGCGACCAGGGTGGTGCCGAAGGCATTCTGGGACTTGATGTCGGGCCCGTTGACCTCGGAGACGCTGGCGGTGCCCGTGAGGGTTTTGTCCTCGATCACGACGCTCACATCCATGGACTCGGTGATGTGGCGATTGACGACATTGATCACCAGATCGTTGCCGTCGATCGAGGCGGAGGCATCGATATAGGGCACATTGTCGAAGCGCCGCGTGTTGTAGGTCGGGCTGTTGACCAGCAGTTCCAGGCTGTTGCCCTTCACATTCCTGCTGAAAAGCTGCAACGGGTAATAGATGGTCTGCAGGAACAGGCCCTTTTCGTTGGTGAAGATCGGCGCGATCACATTCACCAGCTGCGCCATGTTGGCCATCTTGACCGTATCGGCATGGTTGACCAGCGAGTTGAGGAAGCCCGCCACCACCAGCGCATCCTCCAGGTTGTATTGCTCTTCCAGGATGCGGCGGCCGCGCTGGGTGTTGCCGCGGGCGCGATACCAGACATTGTACTCGTCCAGGGCGATATACATTTTCTTGCCGTCGCGCATGGGCGCGCCGGTCAGCCGGTCGGTGCGTTGCGACATCGCCGCCTCGATCAGGCCTTCCAGGATTTCGATCTTCTGGTCCATCTCGACCGCGCTGGCGACGAAATCGGGATAGTCGTTCGCGGCATTGCCGACATAGAGATGCAGGGCGATATAGTCGGCATAATCCTTGAGCGAATCCAGCACGACCCGGTTCCAGGCGATCCAGTCCGAGCCGGGGCGGAAGGCGGAAATTGGAGGCGCCGGCCGCGATCAGCTTGATGCTGGGATCGGTCAGCTTGGCCAGCTTGGCGGTCTCCAGCGCGAAGGCGCTGTATTCCGAGGCGGAGCGGTGGCCCATCTGCCAATAGCCGTCCATCTCATTGCCCAGGCCCCAATAGGTCACCTTCCAGGGCTTCTCGCGGCCGTTCTTCTTGCGCAGACGCGTGACGTCGGTGTCCTGGTCGCCATTGACATATTCCAGCCATTGCTGGGCCTCGCTCCAGGTACCGGTGCCCAGATTGAAGCAGATATAAGGCTCGGCTCCGACCTGCTCGACCCAGTCGAGGAATTCATGGGTGCCGAAATGATTGTCCTCGATCGTGCCCCAGGCCATTTCCAGCCGCGGCGGACGCTGCTTCACCGGGCCGATGCCGTCGCGCCAGTTATAGTTGGAGACGAAATTGCCGCCGGGCCAGCGGATCAGCGGCACGGCCAGATCCTTCACCGCCGCCATCACGTCGCGGCGATAGCCTTTGGCGTCGGAGAG
>JAJFMR010000024.1 GCA_020696915.1 Rhizobiaceae bacterium
CACCGCCCGCAGCACGTCCCTGACGCCGATCGCGCCAACGAAGCGGGAGCTTTCATCGAACAGCGCGACGGGCGCCGTCTGCGAGCGGTGCATGGCCAGCATGACGGTCTTCAGCGTCGTTCCCGGTCGAGCCCAGAAAATCTGCGGCGCGTCTTCGGGGAGGTTTTCGACGTCGTCGCACGACACCCACACCGCCGGCTGAGCGTTGCGTTCAGCCGCCACCACCAGGCCGGTCGGGTCGATCCTGAATCGCGTCGTTTTGCGCCGGTCCAGCCAGACCCAGTCGTCGCCGGCCGGCTCGAGGTCGCGCCTGTCGCGCATCACGTTCCAGGCGGTCAGCACCGACAGCGGGTTCACGTTGGCGATGAAGTCGCGGACGTAGTCGTTGGAGGGCCTGAGCACGATGTCTTCGGGCGGTCCGGACTGAACGATGCGGCCGCCTTCCATGATGGTGATCGTATTGCCGATCTTCAGCGCCTCCTCGAGATCATGGCTGACGAAGACGATCGTCTTTTGGAGGCGCTCCTGCAGCTGCAGCAGCTCGTCCTGGAGTTTTGTGCGGATCAGCGGGTCGAGCGCCGAGAACGGCTCGTCCATCAGCAGGATCGGCGCCTCGGTCGCGAAGGCGCGCGCCAGTCCGACCCGCTGCTGCATACCGCCGGAAAGTTCATGCGCGTATTTCCCGGCCCATTGATCGAGGCCGACCAGCTTCAGCTGGCCGGCGACGCGCCGCTTGCGTTCCGTTTCCGGGACGCCGGCGAGTTCGAGCCCAAAGCCGACATTCTCCTCGACCGTGCGCCACGGCAGCAGCGCAAACTGCTGGAAGACCATGGCGACGGCGTGCTGCCTGATCGCCCGCAGTGTCGCGGCATCGCAACGCGCCACATCGACCACCCGGTCACCGTCCTTGACCATGACGCTGCCGCGGGCCGGAACGTTGAGCAGATTGACGGCGCGCAGTAGCGTCGACTTGCCCGAGCCGGAGAGCCCCATCAGCACGGAGATCTCGCCTTCCTTCACCGTCAGGCTGGCGCCGGCGCAGCCGAGCACGGCCCCGGTCTTTTCCAGGATTTCGGCGCGGCTGGCGCCCGCATCGACCATCGCGAGCGCCGCCGCGCGGTCGTGGCCAAAGATGATGTCGACATCCCTGAACTCGACGGCGGCGGTCACCTGGCGCCTCCGGTCCTGACCCGGCTCATGCGGTCGAGGATGATGGCCAGCACGACGATTGCCAGTCCGGCCTCGAGCCCCAGCGGAATGTTGACCGAGTTGAGCGCCCGCACGACCGGCTTGCCCAGGCCGTCAGCGCCGATCAGCGCGGCGATGACCACCATCGACAGGCAGAGCATGATGCACTGCGTCAGCCCTGCCATGATGGTCGGCAGCGCCGCCGGCAGCTCGACCTTCCACAGCAGCTGGCTTCTGGTGGCGCCGAAGGCCTGGCCCGCCTCCAGCATCGGCGTCGCGACCGATGTGATGCCGAGATAGGTAAGGCGGATCGGCGCCGGCGCGGCAAACACGACGGTCACGATGAGGCCGGGCGCAATGCCCAGCCCGAACAGGATCAGGACCGGGATGAGGTAGACGAAGGTAGGCATCGTCTGCATCAGGTCCAGGACCGGCTGCAGGACCCGCCAGACCCGCTCGTTATGGGCGGCCCAGATGCCGGTCGGCACGCCGATGGCCATCGAGGCGCCGGCGGCCGCCACCACGAGCACCAGGGTCTCGATCGTTTCCTTCCACAGGTTCTGGTTGACGATGAAAAGCAGTCCCGCCGCAACAGCCAGCGCAAGCCTCCAGGATTTCTGGAGATACCAGGCCAGGCCGGCGATCATCATTGCAAGGAGCACCGGCGGAATCATGAGCAGCAGGTCGATCAGGCCGTCCAGCACCAGCGTGAAGCCGTCGGCCACCGAATCGAAGAACCATTCGAAATTCGTGGTCAGGAAATCGAAGAAGGTCTTTCCCCATCGCCCGATCGGGATCTTGAAGCTGCCAATCAGCTGGGAAATGGGATCCAGGGCACCCTCCTGCCGATGGTGTCACGTGACGGGGCGGCGGTCGGGATTCCCGAACCGCCGCCCGTGCAGTTCCTGCCGGGCCTCCCGCGAACGCTTCAAGCGCCGAGCGCAGCCTTCACCGCCGCCGCGGCGTCGCCGCCGTCGAAGGTGGTGACGCCCTCGAGCCAGGGAGCGACCGTTTCGGGATGTTCCTTCAGCCATGCCGTGGCGGCGGCCTTCGGATCCGCGCCGTCGTTCAGGATCGCGCCCATGATCTCGTTCTCCATCTCGAGCGAGAAGCGGAGATTGGAAACCAGCTTGCCGACGTTCGGACACTCGGTGACATAGCCTGCGCGCACGTTCGTATGCACGGTCGCACCCCCGAAGTTCGGACCAAACACCTCGTCGCCGCCCGACAGATACTCCATCTCGATATTGGCGTTCATGGGATGCGGCTCCCAGCCGAGGAACACCACGTCTTCCTTCGATCCGGCCGCTTTCTGGACGGCCGACAGCATACCCGCTTCGGAACTCTCCACCAGTTCGAAGCCGGAGAGGTCGAACTTGTCGGCCGAAATCATGTCGAGGATCAGCCTGTTGCCGTCATTTCCTGCCTCGATGCCGTAGATCTTGCCGTCGAGCTTGTCCTTGAACTTGGCGATGTCGGCGAAATCCTTCAGGCCGGCGTCATGGGTATGCTGCGGGACGGCCAGCGTGTATTTCGCGCCCTCGAGGTTCACGCCGATCGTCTCGACGGTCTTGTCCTCGAGATACGGCTTGATGTCGGCTTCCATGGTCGGCATCCAGTTGCCGAGGAAGACGTCGATGTCCTTGTTCGACAGCGAGGTATAGGTGACCGGGACCGACAGGACCTGGACTTCCGGCGCGTAGCCGAGCGCCTCGAGGATCACCGAGGCCGTCGCCGTGGTGGCGGTGATGTCGGTCCACCCGACATCAGCGAAGCGGACGGCCTTGCAGCTTGCCGGATCGGCGGCGAAGCCGGCGGCAGGCGACAGCAGCACCGCCAGGCCGAGCCCGGCCGCCAGGGATTTCACAAGCGACATCTCTTCTCTCCCATGTCTTGAACCGGTTGGTTTTTTCGCAGGGCCTCTGCGTGCCGCGCGGTGCGGCAGCCAAACACCATTTCGTTGTCTGTTCAAGCACCTGGGCCCAAACGCTTCGCAAACGCGCCGCGAATTGCACCAGAGCGCCGGTCCGGGTTCGTCGAAGCGGGCGGCTGGCCGCGGCAATCGGCCGTGGACAGCGTCGCTTCCCACCCTATCTTCCCAGGCTGCAAGAGGAGGGGCCGTTCGTGGCCAGGCCGAAACGCCGCGTTTTCCGGCTGCCACGGATCGGGCGCGAAGCTGAAGATTCTGCTGGCCTTTCCGGTTCTTGCGGGTCTAAATCCAGTTGGCCGCGGCGGCTCGCGGCGTCAAGGAGAGAGAGAAATCATGAGGTTCATCGCAGCATTCGCCCTGGCCGCCATTGCCGGCGGATTGGTTTCGGCTCCCGCGCTCGCGCAGGATGCGGAGGCCGGCAAGAAGGTCTTTGCCAAGTGCATGGCCTGCCACGACGCCAAGGCGGAGAAGAACAAGGTCGGGCCGCATCTCGTCGGGGTCATCGGCCGCAAGGCCGGAACCGTCGAGAAGTTCAAGTATTCCCCTGCCATGACGGCAGCCGGCGAAGGCGGCCTGGTCTGGGACGAGGCAAAGATCGGAGAGTACCTCAAGGCTCCGAAGGAGTTCATTAAGGGCAACAAGATGGCGTTCCCGGGGCTGAAGAAGGACGAGGAGATCGCCAACGTGATCGCCTATCTGAAAGCCGACCCGAAACCCTGACGACACAAGGGCGGCCTACCGTCCGGCAGCGGGGACCGGCCCCGCTCCGGCTGAAGCATCTTTCTTTCATTGCCCATGTCGCCCACATATAGTCGGCACCCCGAGCCGACGGAGGACAGAGATGGCGACCCTGCAGAATTTCGATGCCGAGATCGCGACGACCAGGAAGGTCGTCGAGGAGATGCGGGCCAAGATCGAGCGCTCCGGTACCCTGCTGGACAAGCTCGCCAAGGGCGACCAGAAGATCGGCTCGGCCGAGTTCGACATCGAGAACGCCCGCATAGAGGATGTCATCAAGCAGCAGAAGGTGATGGAGGGCAACATCGCCGACCTGATCATCGGGCTGGAGGACGCCACCAACGTCTTCGGCGCCGAATTCGAAAGCATGAAGAGCTACACCGGCTGGGAGACCTTCATCGGGATATTCTCCCCCGCCTCCAAGCAGCGCATGCGCACCGACCGGGTCCGCAACATGTCGCTGGCCGGCAATCTGCAGGAGCTGCTCTCCAAATCGGATACGATCGTCGGCATCCTCAAGGCGCAGAAGCAGGTGCTCGATTCCCGCTACAAGACCTCTGAAGCGAGCCTTTCGGCCGTGATCGAGAGACGCAAGTCGACCATGGCCAACCTCGAGGCGACCCAGAAGCGTATCGAGGAACTCAACCCGATGCTGCTCGATGTGGAGAACAGGATAGCCGCCTCGACCAGCCAGAAGGAACGCACCGACCTAGAGGGCGAGCGGTCGAAGCTTGCCACGGAGTACAACGAGAAGCAGGCGAAGGAGCAGGAACTGCTTGCCGAAAGCCAGACGCTGGAACGCTACACCTCCATGTTCCAGACCTTCGTCGATTCCCTGAACAACCAGATCGCCGCCCAGAACACGCTGATCAACAAGCTGACCATCGATACCGAGCAGCGCATCGTCCTCTACAAGGCGCTGGAAGATTCGCTGAAGACGGCGGCCCAGCAGGATGTCGCCCACAAGATCAACACGCTCGGCAGCCAGGTCGACACGGCCGCAGAGGAGACCATGTCGGGCATCGGTGCGGCCGCGCAGAAGCATATCGGCGACCTGCTCGAGCTGCATGAGAAGAACATGGTTGCCAGCGACGACATCCAGCGGCGCAAGAAGCTCGCCGACGACGCCTTCGCGCGGCGCTTCGAGGAAGTCCTGCGCAAGCACAACGCCTCCGACTACGTCCAGCAGTCCTGAGCGCCGGCCGTGCGGTTCGGAGCATCTCTTGCGCGTCTCGAAGCCATTCTCCGTCCCCAACCGTGCGTTTCTCCCGGCAACGCCTGGCAGCGTCGCGGCGGCGCTCTGCGGCGGGGCGAGGGCCTCCGGCGGCGTCGGGGTGCCTGAATGAGTGCGGCGGCCGATCCCGCAGCGCTCTATTTCGGGACGATGGCGGCAGCCCTGCGCGGCCTCGAGATTTTCATGCGCGACGACCGCTCGCCGCTCTATCGCCGTGAGATGGTGGCGAAGGTCGCCGCAGAGTACATCGCCAGGCTGGAAAAGTCGTTCGCTTGCTGGCGCAATCGACTCGGCTTCATGGAGAGTTTCCGGATCTCGCGGGCCGAGAGCGGCTTCCCGGTGTTTCAGAACGTGCTGGAGCTCGAGAATGACCGCCGCCAGGCCGAGCAGCGCCTGGCGGGCATCCCGGAAGCGGACGACCTGCGGGCCGAGATGGCCGACTTCATCTTGCGGCACAAGGAATTCCCGGCCGCGCTGCAGAGGTCGATGGCCGAACGGCTCTATCTGGAAGACGTCAAGGACGGCGTCGTGTTCGGCCCGTTCATCCTTGCCCAGACGGCAAAGGTTTCGGTCAACAGCAAGACCATGCGCCCCGTCTATCTCGTCCACTGGGCAACCTTCGACGGCACCGCCAACCTGCCGCTCATCTATATGGCAACAGTCGAGGATTCCTCCGAGGCGATGGTCCGCCAGCTGGTCGACGACAGCGGCAAGCTGAACGACAAGGTGGAGATTCCGCTCCCAGTGGACGGGCTTCTCAACCCGCAGCTGGCTCACCGCTTCGACGATTTCACGGAAAGGAACTCGGCCTACACGCTGTCGCCGGTCACCATTGCATCCAATCTCGACAAGGATTTCGAGACGCTGCATCCCAAGCAGCTAAGGCGCATCGTGCTCGGTCCGTTCTACAGCGCGGGCGTCACCGAGCATAATTCGGCGGTGGCCGACACACTCTCCAGGGTCAGGAAGGCGGAGGATGCCTGGCTTCTCACCTGGACCCTGCAGGAGGTCTTCTCGAAAGCCGAGGTCCCCGGCCGCAAGGGACTGTTCTCGAGCGAGAAGGCCACCCAGGAATTCCACATCGAGACCGACGACCTCGAGGCCGCGCGCCAGGGCGTGTCGAGCTACGAAAAACATGCGCTTATCCCGCACGAGGCCTACCAGGCGCTTTATGCCGCCGGCGAGGCGGACAGGATTTTTTCCGGCTACAAGGTCCACATCCTGTCGAAGGGGCATGTCATCAGCGATGTCTAGAAGCTCGGCAGGGACGCCGCTTCCGGCAATCGCCAAATCGGGGTAGCCGATCAGCTCCGCTGCTACGAACGAGGACGAAATGGATACCGGCCTGACCACCATTTCCGAAGCAGACATCGACAAGCACCGGGCCACGGCGCAATCGATGATCACCCGCGTGATCGTCATGGAGGATCAGTCGCGGGACTCCTCGACACCGCTTGCCGGAACCGGCCGCCGATTCGTTTCCACCGTATCGGCGGGTTCCGTCCGGCGCACCCGCGAAGTGGAGCTGACGAAGACGGTCGCCTCCATCCGCCCTGACGACCAGCTGATGACCATTCCCCAGCACGCACTGTTGTTTCGCGCCCGCCGCGGCATCGCCATCGCGCTCGCCATAGCGGATGTCTTTGCGCGGGCAAACGACCTCGAGGCGTTGCAGGCGCGGAATGCCCGTGCCCCGCTCGAAGGCGACGAGGCCACCCGTTTCAGGAGGCTGCTGTCGGCGGCCGCCTATGTCTCGGCGTTCGCGCTCGGCTCCTATCTTCTGCAGCTGATCGACAGCGACGGCGAGGCCCCGAACGACGTCCGGGACCCGGATTTTCTTTTCGATACGCCGCAGGATGCCCTGAAATCGATGATAGCGGGACTTGACGGCGCACTTGCCGGCTCGAAAACCGACGCCGATCTGCTGACCCGTGCCCGCAGCTTCGCGCGCCTCGCCATCGACGGGCTGCTGACCAGGAGGGGCCGCTTCGACGGGCTGGGCGATTTCGAGAACGCGCACATCCGCATCGATGCCGACGATTTCACGCTCGATGGCTTCGACGTCGCACCCGGCAGGAAGTCGAAGCCGCTGGTGATGACCTTCAAGCGGCCGGACGAGGTCGTCGGTAACCACATCGCCAAATTCCAGTCCGTCAAACTGGCAAAGATGCTGATGGCCTACGACTTCGACCGCCAGATGAATCCCTTCGTCGAGCTCGGCGGCTTTCTCTTCACCTTCATCGGCGACGGCGCGCCGGGCACCGGCAAGACGACGCTGATCCAGATGATCGCCGGCCTGCTCCATGGCTATTGCCAGGTCGCCGGCTATCCGTTCGTTTACGAGAATTTCGGCGTCGAGCAGATTTCCTCCTACCAGGGCAAGTCGGGACAGAACTGCCGTCAATTCATCGACAACGTGCTCAACCCGCGGGCCATCGGCTTCGGCACGGTCGACGACATCGACCAGGTCGCCGCGCGGCGTTCCGACGACCGCGCATCGGCCGGCCAGCACGAGATAACCGGCGTGCTGATGGCCGCGTTCTCGGGCGCCATGACGGTGATCCGCGGCAACTGCTCGTTCGGAATGTTTTCGAATTATCCGGAGAACGTCGACGACGCGCTGCGCCAGCGGGCCGGTGCCCGCTGGCTGGTGGACGGACCCCAATCGCGAGCCGACTACATCGACATCTTCGTGCTGCTGGCCGGCAAGAACCACGAGATCGCCCTCGGCGAGCACGATCTCTATGCCGCCCAGGAAATCCAGCGCGCCGTTACGACCGCCTATGAGAGTCACGCGCGGCCGCACGAGGACGGAATGCTGCTGGTCTACGAGCGCTTCATCGAGGCGAACGGCGCGCCGAAGACCATGGCGGACATCGGCACCTATCTCCACATGATCAAGGAAGCGGAACCGCGTTTCACCGGGCGCGCCATCAAGAACGTCACCGACGCGATCAAGATGCGCGCCATGGATATCGAACTGCCCGACGAATGGTTCGAGAAGCCGGAAGCCTTCATGCACAGGGACTACGAGGCCAAGAAGGCGATGATCGAGGAGCTGCGCGGCCCCTTCGACATGGAAATGGTGATGCAGGAGGTGAACCGCTACGCCGATTCGGAGTTCCGCTACGCGGACCGCGCGGACGATGCGGACGTCTCGAAGATGCTGCGAGACGCCCGGCTCCGGGAACGCGCGGCGAAGGAGATGGAGGAGTTGAAGGCGAAGGGGATGTGGAATGCCTGAGTTGCCCTCTTGCGCCGCGCAGGCCCTTCCTTCAGGCCAAGGATGGCACTGCAAGCGAGGCTCGAGGCCGCCCGGAAACCGGGGGAACTGAACCGGGATGGATCTGCTTCGCGACAATGAGCTGATTTACGGGCGGCTTCTGCTGATCGACCAGCCGCATCTGATCGACCGCTACAACAAGGCGCTGGTCTCGTTCGGCCTCCAGCCCACGGCGCTGAAATCCTTCGAGATCGACCGCACGGGGTTTTCGCCGCAGGTCGCGGACGAGCTGGGCGACCGCCTTTACATGGACCCCAACGAGGTCAACCGGCGATTCATCATCCTGACCCCGGCCCAGCAGGATCTGCCCGTAGTCCACACAGCGTTCTCGAATACGTCCCAGCTGGTCTACGAGTTCTTCGAGAAGAACCGCCGCGCCATCGACGCCTTGACCATCAAGGATGTGATCTACGGCGAGATCGAGGACTCGGTTCAACGGGTCGAGGATATCGACGATCTGATATCCATCAACCAGGTCGAGTTCCGCGTTCTCTCGGCCGAGGACGTGCTCGGCAAGGCAGCGGAGCTCGGCAAGCTGGTCGACCGGCTGAAGCAGGAGCCTGATGCCTGGCGCGACGATGAACTGCTGGCGCGCATGGTGGAGCTTGCAAAAGTCTGCGGCGACATTCGAGAGAATGCGCTGGTTCCCGACCAGGTCATCTTCCGGCACAACGCCTTCTGGACCAGCCATTTCGGGGGGCTTTACGTCTTCGTCGATGCCGACATGACGACGGTCGTTTCGGACCCGACGGCGCCGGGATTTCGTCGTTCACGGCCGTGGCAAGTGAGCTATCTGTCGATCCGCGACGCCGAGCGCGTGTTCCGCTTCCTGGCCCGGTCCGGCCGGATCGAGCTTCCGCGGGCCTCGTGGATCGAGACGTCCGGCTATCTCGAGCATCGGGCCGAGATGGCGGTTCGGGCGCTGATCCGCGACACCGAGCCGAATCGCGACCTCAGCGGCATCGACAAGCCCTGGCTGCAGAACTGGATCCGCAGCCATGACGATCTCCTGGAGCGGGACGGCACGTTACCCTTCCTCAACGCCGCCAAACGTGAGATCGCGCAACTCGGACAGCTGCGCATCGAGGAGGTCTTGCCGCAGCATCGTTTCCTGGTGATCCGGGCAAAAGCCGAGCATCCGGATGCGTGGCTCACCAACCGCCTGATCTCGGACTTCGTACCGGCCGATTTCGTGTCACGCTACGCCTTCAACAAGCAGGGATTCTATGAGGATTGGGAGGGCTGGCCCGAGCCGTGGCGGCGTCATGTTGTGGACATCCTGAAAACCACATATCTGAAGGACGGCGCGGCGTTTCGGACCCGGCTTTACGGCTTGGCCGATTAGGCGCCTTGGGGATCGGCATTTGAGGGGATTGCAGCGATGCTTGATCCGATCGTGAACTTCTTCACCCGGATATTCCAGTGGATCGGGCGCGGCATCGGGCTGGTCGTGGGCATCCTCTTGTGGCCGTTCGTGTGGGCCGGCCGCTGGTACCGGCAGCGCGGCTGGATACTCAAGGTGGTCGTCGGCGCAGTGCTCCTGCTGATCATCGGGCTCTACGCGAATTTCATCTACGCGACGCAGTGGTGGAGCGGGTTCAATCCGGACTATGTCAATCCAAGCAGTCTCCCGGTGACGAGGACGGTCGCCGGCGACGCAGCCGCAGGCGGCTCTCCGGCGGCCGACGGCGCCGCGCAGCCAGAGCCGGCAGCTCCGGCGCCAGCCGCCTGCAACCCTTCCGCAATCGCCGAGACCACGGCCGCATTGATCGATTTCAACGTCAATCGGAATGCCTGGATCTCTTCCATGCTGGTCTCCAAGCTGGGATTCTTCGGCATTCCGTGGCGCAATACGCCGTTCTTCGACAACAAGGCCGCCTTTCAGCTCGGCATCAACCAGGTCCTGCGCCGAACGACGACGGAACTCGTCGACACGCTGGGACGCGTGCGCGGCACCTCGCAGATCGATCAGAACCTGCAGGATGCCCGCACCGCGCTGGCCTGGGACGAGACCGCCTGGTACATCGGCCTTCGCGGCCCGACGCGGCCGACCCCCAGCGTTTATCGCGAGGCGATCGCAATGCTGCGGGCGTTCAACGCCAGCCTCGAGCAGTGCCAGGCAAACTTCGACGCCCGCGCCGACAATCTGCTGCAGTTCCTCGACCGGATAGCCGGCGATATCGGCTCCACGTCGGACATTCTGCAGGCGAGGATCGAATCTTCGAACGCTGGGTGGTTCGATCCGCGCGCCGACGACCGCTTCTGGTTCGCCTATGGGCAGCTCTATGCATATTACGGCGTCCTTACCGCAACGCGGTCGGACTTCTCCGCCATCGTCGCCGATCGCAATCTGACGGCTCTCTGGCGCAGGATGGAAGAACAGCTGCGGACGGCGCTCGACATGCAGCCGGCGATCATCTCGAACGGCAATGAATCGAGCTTCCTCTTCCCGTCGCATCTGGCGACCATGGGATTCCACCTGTTGCGCGTGCGCTCGCAGCTTATCGAGGTGCGGTCGGTGCTCGATCGCTGAGGCCTGATCGCAGCAGGCCCGGCAGGCACCCCTCCCGCCCCTGTCGATGGTCGCGTTTGCCTCATTCCATGGCTATTTTGGGACATCAATGAGCGGCATGCTCGGGCTCTATGCCGCGCCACAGAGCCCTCGCGCGCGAGAAATTACTTTCTTCAAGGGAAACATTCTTGCATGAAGGTAGACGAGCTTGTAACGGGAGGCCTGTTTCAGGGGCTCGCCGCAGGTCGGGGCCGTTGCTTTGTCACCTGCATCAACCGCCATCGCATCACCCCAACAGGAGCCCGAGGAAACCCTAATGTCAGAGTTCAAGTCCGACATCGAGATCGCGCGTGCGGCTGACAAGAAGCCGATTCAGGAGATCGGCCTTCGTCTCGGGATTCCGCCCGAACACCTGCTCCCCTACGGCCACGACAAGGCGAAGATTTCGGCCGAATTCATCGCTTCGCAACGCGGCCGCAAGGACGGCAAGCTGATCCTGGTGACGGCGATCAACCCGACACCGGCCGGCGAAGGCAAGACCACAACGACGGTTGGCCTGGGCGACGGGCTTAACCGCATCGGGAAAAAGGCCGTCGTTTGCATACGAGAAGCTTCGCTCGGGCCGAATTTCGGCGCCAAGGGCGGTGCGGCAGGCGGCGGCTACGCGCAGGTCGTGCCGATGGACGACATGAACCTCCATTTCACCGGCGATTTCCACGCGATAACGACTGCCCACAACCTGCTCTCCGCTCTCATCGACAATCACATCTACTGGGGCAACGCATTGGGCATCGACGTGCGCCGGGTCACGTGGCGGCGGGTGATGGACATGAACGACCGCGCGCTGCGCCACATCGTCGTGTCGCTGGGCGGTGTGGCCAACGGGTTTCCGCGCGAAGCCGGCTTCGACATCACGGTCGCCTCCGAGGTCATGGCGATCCTTTGCCTTTCCACCGACCTGAAAGACCTGCAGAGGCGTCTCGGCGACATCATCGTGGCCTACCGCCGCGACAGGACCCCGGTCTACGCCCGCGATCTCAAGGCCGACGGCGCCATGGCCGTGCTGCTCAAGGACGCAATGCAACCCAATCTCGTGCAGACACTGGAGAACAGCCCTGCCATGGTGCATGGCGGCCCCTTCGCCAACATCGCGCATGGCTGCAATTCGGTGGTCGCGACGAGCACGGCGCTGAAGCTCGCCGACTATGTGGTCACCGAGGCCGGTTTCGGCGCAGACCTCGGAGCGGAGAAGTTTTTCGACATCAAGTGCAGGAAGGCCGGCCTGAAGCCGGCCGCCGCGGTGATCGTCGCCACGGTTCGCGCGCTGAAGATGAACGGCGGGGTGAAGAAGGAAGATCTTGGCCGCCAGGACGTGGAGGCGGTGAAGCGCGGCTGCGCCAATCTCGGCCGCCACATCGAGAACGTGAAGCAGTTCGGCGTGCCGGCGGTGGTCGCCATCAATCACTTCAACAGCGACACCGACGCCGAGATCGAGGCGGTCAAGGATTTTGTCGCCGCGCAGGGATCCGAAGCCGTGCTGTGCAGGCATTGGGCGCTCGGTTCGGCCGGCATCGAGGATCTCGCCCGCAAGGTCGTGGAGCTTGCCGAGAGCGGCGCTTCGCAGTTTTCACCATTATACCCGGACGACATGAAGCTGTTCGACAAGATCAACACCATCGTCAAGCGCATCTATCGCGGCAACGAGGCGATCGCCGACAAGTCGATCCGCGACCAGCTGCATGGCTGGGAGGCGGCAGGTTATGGCAATCTGCCCGTCTGCATGGCCAAGACCCAGTATTCCTTTTCGACCGATCCCAATCTGCGCGGCGCTCCGACCGGCCACACCGTGCCGGTGCGCGAAGTTCGCCTGGCGGCGGGCGCCGGCTTCGTCGTCGCCATCTGCGGTGAGATCATGACCATGCCCGGTCTGCCGAGCGTCCCGTCCTCGGAGAAGATTTTCCTGAACGACGATGGCGACATCGAAGGCCTGTCCTGAAAAAGGCGGGCGGACGGGGCAAATCGGCTTTAATAATGGTCTGTCGAGCAACACCGTTGGAGCGCACGGACTGAACGATTTTCCTGGTGCGACCCTGCTGCGCCGCGGCAAGCCCGCATCGGGGATACTCGCAGCCAGGATGGCCGGTAAAACGGCTCCCGGCGGGCGTTTGCGGCCGCACGGCGAAGCCTCCGCCGCAGACACGAAAGGCTGCAGTTTCAAGGCCGATTCAACGTTTTTTCCGGAACTGACCGCCGTCCGAGCCGTTCCTGAACCCGAGGGACTGTTCGAACCTTCGAGGAGGCTCAGAAATGAAAAATATCCTGCTTACGACGACAATGGCCTTTGGTCTCGGCATCGCAGCTGGACCGTCATTCGCCCAAAGCCAGCAACCGGATGCGTCGGGCGGCCAGACGGTCTGCCAGCCGGGCGACCCTAACTGTCCGGCAAGCGACTCGTCCGGCGCTGCCGGCGGCACGGCCGGCCAGCCGATGGACAACCAGGCCGGCGACGCGACCACCCCCAAGATGGACAGCCAGGCCGGCGATGCGACCGCCCCGAAGGTGGACAGCCAGGCTGGCGACGCCACCGCTCCGAAGGTGGACAGCCAGGCCGGCGACGCGAGCACCCCCACGATGGATAGCCAGGCCGGCGACGCGACCGCTCCGAAGGTGGACAGCCAGGCCGGCGACGCGACCGCACCGAAGGTGGACAGTCAGGCCGGCGACGCAACTCAGCCGACGCCTGACGGTGACAAGACTGCCTCGATCGGCGACGTCGAGGTGACCGCCGAGCAGAAGACCGAGGTCAGGCGGGTGATCAGCGAAGTGCAGGTCGATCCGGTCGAGCTCGATGATATCGATGTAGATATTTCCCTCGGTGTGGCGGTTCCCCGGACCATCCGCGTCCAGCCGCTTCCGCCGCGCATCGTCGAGATCGTGCCTGAGTTCGAAGACTACGTGTTCTTCGTCCTGGCCGATGGCAGAATCATCATTCTCGAACCTGATACATACGAGATCGTCTACGTCCTCGTCGTCTGATCTCGCCTTCCAGAAGATCCGCGACCTGAAGAGGCTGGCCGAAGCGGCCTGCCTCTTCTTTTGAAACGGAAACCGCACGCCGCTGGCAAGCGGGATCGGCCGATGATCGGGCTTGCCCAGGTGCCCGTTCGCAGCTATGGACGTGGCATGAAACTCGGCGCAACGAAAATCCTGTGGTGGTGGGCTGGCTGACAGCGGCCTTCCGGCGCATGCGCGTTGAACAAGATGATGGCCGCACGGACGATCCGGGCGGCCTTTCGTTTTTCAGGCTCTCCGGACTTCCTGGGGAGATGAGGGTGAGATGACGGTCAAGGTGCTCGACAGCGGCGCGGAAGAGTTCGTCACGGCAGGCGGCGTGACGATAACGAGGCAACGTCACTCCACGCCTTACGCGGGCGCGATCGAGGCCTATATCGACGCGCTCGATCAACGCCGTGGCGCGGTCTTCTCGTCGAATTACGAATATCCCGGGCGCTACACGCGCTGGGACACCGCCACCATCGATCCGCCGCTGGCGGTCGTTGCCAGCGGCCGCGCCATGCGCATCGAGGCCCTCAACGCCCGCGGCGAGGTGCTGCTGCCGGTGATCCTAGGCGCGGTCGAAGGACTGCCCGAGGTCAGCGTGGTAGCTGCGTCCGCCGATCTCGTGCGGCTGGAGATCGCCCTTCCGGGTCGCGTCTTCACTGAGGAAGAGCGCAGCAGGGTGCCCTCCGTGTTTTCGGTGCTGAGAGCCATCGTCGACCTTTTCCGGACCGATGACGACTCCAACCTCGGCCTTTATGGGGCGTTCGGATACGACATCGCCTTTCAGTTCGATCCGGTCGACCTGTCGCTGCAGCGTGAAGCGGGCCAGCGCGACCTGGTGCTCTATCTGCCCGACGAGATTCTGGTCGTCGACCATCACCAGGCCAAGGCCTGGCATGACCGTTACGACTATTCCGGCGATCGCTTCTCGACGCGCGGCCTGCCGCGCCAGGGCAAGGCCGAGGGCTTCCGCCCGTCCGACCGTATCCCGCCGCGGGGCGACCACGAGCCCGGCGAATACGCGCGGATCGTCGAGAAGGCAAAGCAGAGCTTCCAGCGCGGCGACCTCTTCGAAGTGGTGCCCGGACAGATGTTCTGCGAGCGTTGCGAGAGCCGGCCGTCGGAGATCTCGCGGCGGCTGA
>JAJFMR010000309.1 GCA_020696915.1 Rhizobiaceae bacterium
CAGCTTGATCGACGGCCGATCGCCTGTAAACCTCGTCGTCTTGACCGGCCGGGCGGTAGCTGTCCCGCGCCGCGGGCAAGCGGCTCTGGTCCGCTGACGTGCTTCGAACCGGTGCCGGCGAGCCGTCAGTCGGCGGGTGCGGTCTCGAGCGCCGGCGCTCCTGCGGGTGCCGGCTCGACGTCGGCCACCGTCGGCACCCTCCGCTGGAGGGATCGAGTCGTTGCGCGCGCAGCGTCCGTGCCGCGCAACCCGAAGGCGGCGCCGGCGAGGCGCGGTGCAGGCATTGAAAGATTGGCTCCCCGGGCCGGGGACGAGCAAAGCCTCTAGATCAACCGCTTAAGCCAGGGTGGGACAGCTCCGGAGCCCACGGAGTTCCGCCGGGTTCCGTGGGGCGTTGTCCCCCCGTTCCGCCGGAGGACGACCTTTCCGATGACGCGCTCGCGCTCGCCTTCTGCGAGGCGTGCCGTGGGCGCTTGGCTTACGACCGCGGCTGGCATATCCGAGCCGGCGCCGGGTGGCGACGCGACACCACCCGGCAAATCCTGCACCTGATACTGCGGTTCCTGCGCGCCACGGCGAGCGGGGGCTCGCAGGCTGTCGTGTATCGACTGCGCTCGGCCCGGATGGTGCGGACGATCAAGTTCCTGGCCAAGGCGCAGCTCGCAGATCAAGTCGCCGCCCCGCGGAAAACCCGCGCGGGCGGCGCTCGATTCTCAGGGATCAACCAGGAAAGCGGCCGGCAACGCCGCTGATCGTCGAAAGGAACGAACGTGAGTAATGATAGCAATGGCGCTAGCCTCGTCAAGGACGCGATCACCGTGCTCACGATCCAGAGGAGCAACCGCGCCAACAAGCTGGTGCGGCGCCTCCCGGACGGCACGATCGAGAAGGAGGGCGGCGTCGAGAGCGGCGTCTACCGCGCCCGGCAGGTGCCGGTGCCTGACGTCGACGCCCTGGCCGCGGAGCTTGCCAGGATCGGCGCCGACCCACGTCTGGTGCTGATGCCCGGCCTCTTCGTCAGCGCCGGGACGGAGCCTTTCAGCGTGTGGCCGCGCAAGTGGATCGCGCGCCAGATCCTGGGCATCGACCCCGACACCACCCCGAAGAAGAGGCTCGCCGAGCTGGTGCACGGGTGGCACGAGCATCAGGGCCAGCGCGTGGTCGCGCGGACTCGGGACAACACCGAGTTCTCGAACTGGAGCTATTTCGACCGCGACCTGCTCTACCACGACGGCAAGCTCGCGATGCCGCAGGAACTCGCCGATCTCGTCCAAGACGAGTGGCTGATGATGATCGACCTGCTGTGGCCGACGTTCGAGGCCGCCGCAAAGGTCATCGTGCCGTCGACCTCGGGCCGCATCCTGGTCGACGGTAAGCCGTGGTCGACCAAGCCCGCGTTCCACTGTTTCTTCCAAGTCGATGACCCTGATGACCTGCGGAACCGGGTGTGGGCCCAGATGCTGGTCAAGGCCTTCACGATCCGCGAGCCCATCAACGACGTGCCGCTCGGCTTCATGCGACTGAAGCACTCGCACAAGGTGCCGGGCCTGGTCACCGGCCGGCAGCCCTGGTCGATCTGGGACCCGACGACATGGTGGCCGGAGCGCCTCGTGTTCGATGGAGCCCCGGTCGTCGAAGGCACCGGGCTGGAGGTGATGCCGCCTGCCGCGCCGTTCGTCCGCCCAGGCGGTCGCGCCTGTGTCGCGGCGTTCGAGGACCTGCCTGCGGCTGAGCGGAAGCCGGCCGCTGCCGCTGGTGCGCACCTGACGCGCGAGCATCGCGCGCGCACCGGCGGCGTGCGGGTCGCCGTGGAGTTCATCACCACCCCGATCCTGGGGCTCGACCACGAGTTCGATACGGAGATCGGGCCGGTGACGATGCAGGAGTTCTGGATCGTAGGCGGCGATCACCTCCGCTGCCAAGCACCCTTCCGCAACAGCACGAGCTGGTCCGCCTACCTGGGCCGCCACGGGAGCGGCGAGCCGTTCTGCTACGACACCGGCGCCGACACCAAGTTCGTGCTCACCGCCGCCGCGCGGATCGGCCCCTCTCCCGAGGATGTCCTCGCGGTGCTTGAGATCTGGCTCGCGGCCAACGACGACACGATCGCCGGTCCGCTGCTCGCCGAAGGCGATCGCTTCATCCGCGAGGCCGGTGCGGCGGCGGTGCGCCACGAGCGCGGCGAGGTCGAGGCCGAGGCGCTGATCCGCCAGCTCGCGGTTCGGCTTGCCAAGCCCTACGGCACGACCCTGAAAAATATCGAGGCGGCGATCCGACGGACCTTCAAGAGCGGACGCAAGCAGGCACGAGAGGCGGCAGCCGCTGCCACGGTCAGCGCCGCTACAGCGAGCGGCGCTGAGACGGTGCGAGAGGCGATCCTGGGCTGGTACCGGGACCGCTACCGGCCAGTGGTCCGGCGTAGGAACGGGATGATCTACAGCGAGGCCGAAGGTTGGATCGGCTTTGCCGGTATTTACCCCGACGAGGCGCTGCGCGAGCGGATGACGAACGCCGCGGACTTCCCGCGCGACGAGCGCGGAGCGCCGAACGCGAGCGCGGCGCCGCGGCTCTATCGCGAGTGGCGGCAGTTCGCGTGGGGCGACCTGCTCGCGGCGCTGTCGTTCGAAGGCGCCGACGGGGCGCCGCGCACAGAGGCCTCGGAGGAGTTCCTGCTCTCGATCGATCGGCTGCTCGAGGCGCCGGTGTTTCTGCCGCCGCCTGATAACACCGGCATGTCGCGGTCGCTCCCGCTGGCGACGTGGGCCTGGCGCTACGCGCAGTACCGAGCGCTGGCGATGAAGCGGCCGGTGTGGGTGCAGATCGAGCCCTACCTTCTCTACGCGCGCATCAAGAACGAGCGCTGCTGGATCGGGATCAAATCCGGCGTGGCCGGTCAGCTCCTGCGCCCAATCACCTCGCTGGCTGAATTATCGGACACCGCGCTGACCCGGCGCTGCGTCAAGGAGGGCATCGCGCTACCGGCACAATTCGGCAAGAACACGAATATTAATATGATTTCCTGCAACGGACAAATGATCCGCAGCACGATCTTACGGCCCAGCCATGTACATCGGCTGGGGCTTTTTACCGACGATCCGCTGACCCGAGCGCAGCAGGATAACGCGCAAGCGGCCGCAAAACCTGGCGTTTCGGCCGTCGATCCGGTCGTCCCGTTCTCGCGCCGGAAGCGGAAGGACTAGGTAATGGGGTAGGAAGAGGGGGAGGGAAAAATCTCCTACGTGACGGGCTATATGTATATGTAGGTGATCTAACTACCTTCTATACATATGCGCGCGCGTATAGAGATTTTTCCCCCCTCCCTCTCCCTCTTCGGACCCACCGGAGGGGATCCCGATGAATTACCGGACAAGACCGCCGCGCTGCGAGCACGCCGAGCTCGAGCTCGGCCCCGGCAAGGGGCCTCACGCCGCGTCCTTCCGCTGCGTTCGCTGCGGCTCGTTCTGCGGCTGCTGTCGGACCTGCAGCAGGATGCGTTCACCGACGCGTTGCAGGCCGCCGCGGATCGGGAGCGCGATACGGACGAATGAAATTCCCACACAAAAATTTAGCGGAATTGATCACCGCCTGCTCCGGCGGGCAGCGCGACGGCAAAAGCAAACGGGCGGCCCCCCGATGGGAACCGCCCGTTCGCTACGTTACACAGGGGGGCACGATATTACCCCGCCCCCGGCAGCGCCGCCCTGGCGGCGCCGCTGAGTAAGGCGCCCAGGATCAGCGCCTGCTCGGCGCCCAGGATCAGGGCCGCATCGGCTCGGCGGCGAGGATCAGCACGACCAGGCCGTGGTCGTGGTCGGGCTCGACCAGGACGTCGACGCTGAGCCGGGCGGCCTCGAGAGTGAACGCCAGGGGGTGATTGCCGCCGCTGGGCGCGGTGGTAGTGTCGGTGATAGCCATCGTTCGACTCCATGGGTCGACAGTGGTCAGGGGCTGGGCAGGCCCGACTACACGTGCAACGAGCGGTTGATGTTCAGGAGATCCTCGTTCGTGACACTCTCGAACGGACCCATCTTCTGAACCTTCTCGATCGAAAGATCCCGCAGTTGCGGAGCCCGCGATCGATCCGCCGCTGAAAG
>JAJFMR010000025.1 GCA_020696915.1 Rhizobiaceae bacterium
CTTCAAATATGGCGACCGCGTCCGCGCCTACGTGTACGATGTGCGCCGCGAGCAGCGCGGTCCGCAGATCTTCCTGTCGCGGACCCATCCGCAGTTCATGGCGAAGCTCTTCACCATGGAAGTTCCCGAGATCTATGACGGCATCATCGAGATCAAGTCGGTGGCCCGCGACCCCGGCTCCCGCGCCAAGATCGCGGTTGTATCCCGCGATTCCTCTATCGACCCGGTCGGCGCCTGCGTCGGCATGCGCGGTTCGCGCGTCCAGGCGGTCGTCGGCGAACTGCAGGGCGAGAAGATCGACATCATCCCGTGGTCGCCGTCAGCGGCGTCTTTCATCGTCAATGCCTTGCAGCCGGCTGAGGTTGCCAAGGTGGTGCTGGACGAGGATGCCGAGCGCATAGAGGTCGTGGTGCCCGACGACCAGCTGTCGCTTGCCATCGGCCGCCGCGGCCAGAATGTTCGCCTGGCTTCGCAGCTCACCGGTTGGGACATCGACATTCTGACCGAGCAGGAGGAGTCGGAGCGCCGCCAGAAGGAGTTCGTCGAGCGGTCCGGCTTGTTCATGGAGGCGCTCGACGTCGACGAAATGGTCGGCCAGCTGCTGGCTTCCGAGGGCTTCACGAATGTCGAGGAGGTCGCCTATGTGAATGTCGATGAGATTTCCTCGATAGACGGCTTCGACGAGGACACTGCGGCCGAGCTCCAGAACCGCGCCCGCGACTACCTCCAGAAGATCGAGGCAGAGCATGACGCGAAGCGCATCAAGCTCGGCATCGTGGGCTGGAAGGAGCGCAAGGATGGCGAAACCAAGCACTTCCCGGGCGTGCTTGCCGAGCACAACGTGTCGCGTGCGGAAGCCGAGCAGATGGTCATTGCCGCGCGCCTGAAGGCTGGGTGGATCGACCCCGAAGAGGCAGCCGAGGAAGACCCGGCCACCGCAGCCGTCGGCGCTTGAGATGAACGGGGCCGGTGACCGCATTGGACGATATGAACGATCGCACCTGCATCGTGACCCGCCGCCAGGCGGCGCCGGATGAGCTGATACGTTTCGTCCTCTCCCCGGACGGCGCGGTTGTCGCCGATCTCAGGAGAAAGCTTCCTGGTCGTGGCTGCTGGGTGACCGCCGAACGCCGCCATGTCGACGAGGCTGCCAGGAAGGGCGCGTTTTCGAGGGCCTTCAGGAAGAAGGTCGCCGTGAATGCCGATCTGGGGGGGCAGGTCGACAGCGTCCTCGCCAAGTCGGCGCTCGGCTCGCTGGGGCTGGCGCGGAAGGCTGGTGCGGTGGCGCTCGGAGCGGCCAAGGTCGAGGCCGGCGTGCGCAGCGGTGCAGCCCTTTTCGTGCTTCATGCGGTCGAGGCGTCCCCAGACGGCGTGCGCAAGATTGCCCAGGCGAGACGCGCCACCGCGGCACTCGGAGGCCCGAAAATCGGTGCCTACAAACTTTTTTCGGAGGCCGATTTGAGTTTGGCATTGGGCGGCACAAATGTGATACATGCTGCCGTTCTCGCGGGGGACGCGGGAAGGGCGGTTCAGAAGCGCATGGTTGCGCTTGACCGGTTCCGGGGCGGCCCCTCGGAAGATCATCAGATGCTTGCGGCGGTTCGTGACGAAGCAGACGCCGCAGAGGATATGGAATGAGCGATACGAAATCCGGCGACGAGAAAACGTTGACCGTACACCCGAAGAAGACGCTGTCTCTGAAGCGTCCGGGCAGCGAGCAGAGCACGGTCCGCCAGAACTTCTCGCACGGCAGGACCAAGTCGGTGGTCGTCGAGACCAAGCGGAAGTTCGTGAAGCCCGGCGAGAAGCCGGAACCTTCGCCGGCACTGTCCGTCTTCAAGCCGAAGCCGCCGCAGCCCGCGGCAGCGCCTGTCGTGCAGGAGGCACCGCGCACGCCGGCGCCCGCGGAACGGTCGGGCATGGTCCTGACCGAACTGTCGACGGGCGAGATGGAAGCCCGGCGCCGCGCGCTCGAGGGCTCGAAAGTCCGTGAAGTCGAGGAACGCCAGCGGCTCGCCGACGAGGCGCGCCGCCGCGCTGCCGAGGACGAGCGCCGACGCCGCGAACGCGACGAATCCGCGCGCCGGCAGGCTGAGGAGGAGGCGCGGCTCAAGGCCGAGGCCGAATCGCGGCGCCGTGCCGAGGAAGAGGCGCGCCGTCGCGCGCCGCAGACGGCCGAAGCTGCAGCGGCCGATGACGACGAAGCCGCCCGCCCCAAGAGAAGCGGAGCGGCCGTGCCGGTTCGCCGCATCGTCACGCCCGAGGTGGCCAAGCCGACGAAGACCAAGGGTGAGGAGGACCGCCGTCGCGGCAAGCTGACCCTGACCTCCGCGCTTTCTTCGGAGGACGGCGACGCCCGCGCGCGTTCCCTCTCCGCCATGCGAAGGCGCCAGGAGAAATTCAAGCGGGCCATGCACCAGGAGCCGCGCGAGAAAATCGTGCGCGAGGTCGTCCTGCCGGAGACCATCACCATCCAGGACCTGGCGAGCCGCATGTCGGAACGTGCGGTCGACGTGGTGAAGTTCTTCATGAAGCAGGGCCAGATCATGAAGCCCGGCGATGTCATCGACGCCGACACGGCGGAACTGGTGGCTTCCGAATTTGGCCACACCGTCAAGCGCGTCGCGGAGTCCGATATCGAGGAAGGCCTGTTCAAGTCGGACGATCAGGCAGTGGAACTGGTTTCGCGGCCACCCGTGGTGACCATCATGGGCCATGTCGACCACGGCAAGACGTCGCTTCTCGACGCCATCCGCAACGCCAATGTCGTCTCCGGCGAGGCCGGCGGCATCACCCAGCACATCGGCGCCTACCAGGTCGAAAAGAACGGTCAGAAGATCACCTTCATCGACACGCCCGGCCACGCCGCTTTCACGGCGATGCGGGCCCGCGGCGCGCAGGCGACCGACATCGCCGTGCTTGTCGTGGCGGCGGATGACAGCGTCATGCCGCAGACGATCGAATCGATAAACCATGCCAAGGCGGCACAGGTGCCGATCATTGTGGCGATCAACAAGATCGACAAGCCGGCGGCCGACCCGCAGAAGGTCAGGACCCAGCTTCTGCAGCATGAGGTGTTCGTGGAGTCCATGGGCGGCGAGGTCCTCGACGTCGAGGTCTCGGCAACCAAGGGAACCAATCTCGACAAGCTGCTGGAAGCCATCCTGCTGCAGTCCGAACTTCTCGACCTGAAGGCAAATCCGGACCGGACGTCTGAAGGCATCGTCATCGAGGCGAAGCTCGACCGCGGCCGCGGGCCCGTGGCGACCGTGCTCGTCCAGAACGGCACCCTAATGCCCGGCGACATCATCGTAGCCGGCGGCGAATGGGGCCGCGTGCGCGCGCTGATCAACGATCGCGGCGAGCAGATGCAGGAGGCCGGGCCGGCAGCGCCGGTCGAAGTGCTCGGCCTGCAGGGCACTCCGCAGGCAGGGGATCGCTTCGCGACGGTCGAGAACGAGGCGCGGGCCCGGGAGATCACCGCCTATCGTCAGCGGCTGGCCCGCGACAAGGCGGTTGCCCGGCATGTCGGCCAGCGCGGCTCCCTCGAACAGATGATGTCGCAGCTTCAGACCAGCGGCCTCAAGGAGTTTCCGCTGGTCATCAAGGCCGACGTTCAGGGTTCGGTGGAAGCCATCGTCTCGGCGCTCGACAAGCTCGGCACCGAGGAGGTGCGGGCGCGCATCGTGCACGCCGGAGCCGGCGCCATCACCGAGAGCGACATATCGCTGGCGGAGACGTCCGGCGCCGCGGTCATCGGCTTCAACGTACGGGCCAACGCCCAGGCGCGCGACGCGGCCGAGCGCGCCGGCATCGAAATCCGCTACTACAACATCATCTACAATCTCGTGGACGACGTGAAGGCGGCGATGTCGGGACTGCTGTCGCCCGAGCGTCGGGAGACCTTCATCGGAAATGCCGAAATCCTCGAGGTCTTCTCGATCACCAAGGTCGGCAAAGTGGCGGGTTGCCGCGTCACCGAGGGCAAGGTCGAACGCGGCGCCGGCGTGCGCCTGATCCGCGAAAATGTGGTCATACACGAAGGCACGCTGAAGACGCTCAAGCGTTTCAAGGACGAGGTCGCGGAAGTTCCGGCAGGCCAGGAGTGCGGCATGGCGTTCGCCAACTATGAGGACATGCGCGTCGGCGACGTCATCGAGGCTTTCCGGGTCGAGCACGTGACGAGGACGCTGTAGGCCCCCCCGAGGGCGGCCTGCTACCCGAAAGCGCCGTGGCGGTTCGGATGACTCCGATGCGCAAACACAAAGACCAGGGCGGCAGGGCGCGTTCCCTTCGTCGTGCTGCGGCAATGGCCGCGCCCCGGTTCCAGTCCGGCTGCAGCCGCTGCAGGAATTGACCAGATGCCTCGTTCCGCCAACCCTGGGCCGTCCCAGCGTCAGCTTCGCGTCGGCGAGCAGGTGCGTCATGCACTGTCGGATCTGTTGCAGCGCGGCGAAGTGCGAGACGAAGCGATCGAAAGCACGGTGCTGTCGGTATCGGAGGTACGGATGTCTCCCGATCTGAAGATTGCGACGGCGTTCGTTTCGCCGCTTTCGGCTGGCGACGACTCCGCCGTCATTGAGGCGCTCAACCGCAACGCCCGTTTCATTCGAGGGCGGATGTCGCCGGCGCTGCGGCAGATGAAATACATGCCCGAGATCCGCTTCCGCCTCGACACCTCCTACGACAACATGGCCAGGATCGACGAGTTGCTGCGGTCGCCCGAGGTCAGGCGCGATCTCGACAAGGAGGAAAAGGAATGAGCCGCGCCCCGTTCGAAGGGAGGTTCTGATGTCGCGGCGCGGCAGGAAGAAAGGACGGCCCGTCTCCGGCTGGGTGGTGCTCGACAAGCCGGTGGGCATGGGCTCGACCGAGGCCGTGTCGAAGGTGAAGTGGCTCTTCCAGGCTGAGAAGGCCGGGCACGCCGGGACACTCGATCCGCTGGCCTCCGGCATGCTGCCGATTGCGCTCGGCGAGGCCACCAAAACCGTGCCCTACGTGATGGACGGCGCCAAGGTGTACCGGTTCACTGTCGGCTGGGGAGAGGAACGCTCCACCGACGACCTCGAAGGCCCGGTGACGCGCAGTTCCGAGCGGCGTCCCACACAGGAGGAGATCCTCGCACGGCTCCCCGCCTATACCGGCGTGATCATGCAGATCCCGCCGCAATTCTCGGCGATCAAGATCGCCGGTGAGCGCGCTTACGACCTTGCCCGCGACGGCGAGACGGTCGACATCCCGGCGCGCGAGGTCGAGATCGGCAGGCTGGATCTGGTCGCCATGACGCCCGACGGAAATTCGGTGTTCGAGGTCGAGTGCGGAAAGGGCACCTATGTCCGTTCTCTGGCCCGTGATCTCGGTCGTGATCTCGGTTGCTTCGGCCATATCTCGGAATTGCGGCGGACCGAGGTGGATCCGTTCACCGCGGAGGATCTGGTGACGGTCGGAGAACTCGAGAACGCCCGGCTCGGACCAGCCAAACAGGCGGGCGTCGAGGCGGTGCAGACGGTGGATTTCGCGGCAATCGATGCCTATCTGGTCGAAACCGCCGCAGCCCTTGAATGCCTGCCGCAGATCGCAGTCACCGACGACGCTGCAACCCGGCTGAGGCTGGGCAACGCAGTGATCATCCGCGGCCGCGACGCGCCGGTGGAAGCGGAGGAAGCCTGCGCCACCTCACGGGGCCGCCTGGTTGCCATAGGTGCGATCGAGGCCGGGATGTTCAAGCCGAGGAGAGTGTTTGCGGGATGAGGCATGGGGCGTCATGCGGCGCCAGCTTCGTTCGGAATCACCTGCCGAGCCGCGTTCCGCACTCGGGGCACGGGGGGGGGCGGGGAGCCCTGAAAAGCTTCTGGCTTTTTGATCCGAACTGCCCTATATGCGCCGCAGCATGACGCATGGCGCATGTTCACTGGCCCCTGCTGGACGACATCCCGGCTGTGGGCGTCCCATTTCCCGCATCTCGAAAGGAAAACTCGATGTCGCTGACTGCAGAGCGCAAGCAGGCGCTGATGGCCGAATATGCAACCGTCAAGGGCGATACCGGCTCTCCGGAAGTCCAGGTGGCCATACTTTCCGAACGCATCAAGAATCTGACCGAGCATTTCAAGGATCACAAGAAGGACAACCATTCGCGGCGCGGTTTGCTCGCCATGGTGTCCCAGCGCCGCAGTCTTCTCGACTATTTGAAGCGCAAGGACGAGGGTCGCTATTCGACGCTGATCGAAAAGCTCGGCCTGCGCCGCTAGACGAGGCTGACCGGCGGGCTTCCGGAAGGGAACCCGCCGGTCCCACATTCGGGCTGCCGAAAGGCCGCCCGGCCGGCTCCCCATCCTGGAACGGGATGGAGGTGCCACCCATGGACGGTCATGGGGCAGGATTGCAGGACGCTTGGTGGGCGCGCGTGGGGCGCCCGGTCCCAAGCTTCCCGTTGTCTTGCCCATGGCTCGCCCGACGTTGAAGCCAGGAAAGGTTTGAAGCCGCGAAGGACAACCTCGCGAACCTTTCCGCCATAAAGGGACAAGACATGTTCAAGCACCACAAAGTGGAAATCGAGTGGGGCGGGCGTCCGCTCATCCTGGAGACCGGCAAGATCGCGCGGCAGGCCGACGGGGCGGTTCTCGCTACTTATGGCGAGACGGTGGTTCTCGCCACCGTCGTCTCGGCAAGGGAGCCGAAGCCCGGCCAGGACTTCTTTCCGCTGACCGTCAACTATCAGGAGAAGACCTATGCCGCCGGCAAGATCCCGGGCGGCTATTTCAAGCGCGAAGGCCGGCCCTCGGAGAAGGAGACCCTGGTTTCCCGTCTCATCGACCGCCCAATTCGTCCGCTCTTTGCCGCTGGCTACAAGAACGACACGCAGGTGATCGTCACGGTCATGCAGCACGATCTGGAAAATGACCCCGACGTGGTGTCGATGGTAGCCGCCTCCGCGGCGCTGACGCTTTCGGGTGTGCCGTTCATGGGCCCGGTCGGCGGCGCCCGGGTCGGCTACGTCAACGGCGAATATGTTCTCAACCCGCATCTCGACGTGATGCCGGAATCGAAGCTCGACCTGATCGTGGCCGGGACTGCCGACGCAGTCCTCATGGTCGAGTCGGAAGCCCAGGAGCTGCCGGAAGACGTGATGCTCGGCGCCGTCATGTTCGGCCACAAGAACTTCCAGCCGGTGATCGACGCCATTATCAGGCTGGCCGAGGCAGCGGCCAAGGAGCCGCGTGAGCACGCGCCCGACGATCTCTCCGCCCTCGAACAGGAGATACTGGGACTAGCCGAGGCCGAGTTGCGAGAGGCCTACAGGAACACGAACAAGCAGGCCCGCTACGCCGCCGTCGACGCCGCCAAGGTCAAGGTCAAGGCGCATTTCGCGCCGGCCGGCGAGGAAGAAGCGAAGTGGTCTTCCGAGCAGGTGGCGGCTTCGTTCAAGGAACTGCAGGGCAAGATCGTGCGCTGGAACATCCTCGATACCGGTTCGCGCATCGACGGACGCGATCTCTCGACGGTCCGCCAGATCGTGGCGGAAGTCGGAGTTCTGCCGCGCACGCACGGCTCGGCGCTGTTCACGCGCGGCGAGACGCAGGCAATCGTGGTCGCGACGCTCGGAACCGGCGAGGACGAGCAGTATGTCGACGCGCTGACCGGCATGTACAAGGAGACCTTCCTGCTCCACTACAATTTCCCGCCCTACTCGGTCGGCGAAACAGGCCGCATGGGCTCTCCGGGTCGCCGCGAGATCAGCCACGGCAAGCTTGCCTGGCGAGCCGTTCGCCCGATGCTGCCCAAGGCCGAGCAGTTCCCGTACACGCTGCGCGTCGTCTCCGAGATCACCGAGTCGAACGGTTCGTCATCGATGGCCACGGTTTGCGGCACGTCCCTGGCGCTCATGGATGCCGGGGTGCCGCTGGCCAAGCCGGTTGCCGGCATAGCCATGGGGCTGATCAAGGAAGGAGAGCGTTTTGCCGTGCTTTCCGACATCCTCGGCGACGAGGATCATCTTGGCGACATGGACTTCAAGGTTGCGGGGACCGGTTCCGGCATCACCTCGCTGCAGATGGACATCAAGATCGACGGCATTACCGAGGAGATCATGAAGGTGGCGCTGGATCAGGCCCGGGAAGGTCGCCTTCACATTCTCGCCGAGATGTCGAATGCGCTGTCGGAAAGCCGGGGGCAGCTCGGCGAGTTTGCGCCGCGCATCGAGGTGATGAACATCCCGACCGACAAAATCCGCGACGTGATCGGTTCCGGCGGCAAAGTCATCCGCGAGATCGTCGAGAAGACGGGCGCCAAAATCAACATCGAGGACGACGGCACGGTGAAGATCGCCTCTTCCAACGCGAAGGAGATCGAGGCTGCCAAGAAGTGGATCCACACCATCGTAGCCGAGCCGGAAGTCGGTGAGATTTATGAAGGCACCGTCGTCAAGACGGCCGATTTTGGAGCTTTCGTCAACTTCTTTGGTCCCAAGGACGGGCTCGTCCATATTTCCCAACTGGCCAGCGACCGCGTTTCCAAGACCACGGACGTGGTGAAGGAAGGCGACAAGGTGTTCGTGAAGCTGATGGGCTTCGACGAAAGGGGCAAGGTGCGCCTCTCGATGAAGGTCGTCGACCAGACGACCGGCAAGGAGATCGCCCGCGAGAAGAAGAAGGAAGAGGGCGAAGAGCACGCCGCCTGATCGCGGCAATTGCTGCTGACGGAACGGGCGCGGCCTCACGGTTCGCGCCCGTTCTGCGTTGCAGACGGCCAACGCATCCCGCTGTTTTCCGGACTCACAGCGGCGTGCGCCGACAGAACGCGCCACCTTATGGTGCATCGGAAATCATCCGCAGAGCGATTCAACTTTTCGGTCCGATGCTATAGCTCGGGCCGGCACGAGCCGAGTTCCATCAGGACAGGAAGATGAGCCGCGATGCGCTGAGCACACTGTTTTACCCGTTCCTGTCGGGCCAGCTTGCCTCGCCGGGGCTGACCGAGCGGTTCCTGTTCATCGGTGCCGAGCCTGGCTTTGTGCTGCCCGCCGATTTCCTCGCAAGTCTCGAATTGGTGCAGGGGTTCCGGCCATATTTTCTCCAGCTGCTGGCGGCCGGCTACGATGCCCGGCCACTGTCCGAGGGACGCGGGCTAGACGGTGCGCTCGTGCTGTGCGGCCGCCATCGCGGCCAGAACGGGAACTGGATCGCAGAGGCGATCGGCCGGGTCAGAGCCGGCGGACTGATCGTCGTTGCGGGCAGCACCGGCGACGGCATGTCCAGCCTTCGCAAACGGCTCGAAGCCGTGCTCCCTCTCGAAGGCCATCTGCCGAAATATCATGGGCTCGTCCTCTGGCTACGACGGCCGCCGGACAATGCGGCCGCATCCGCTGCCGATGCGTTGAGCGCCCGCCCCGCGACGGTCGACAACCGCTTTATGACCGCACCCGGCATGTTCTCCCACGAGCGGATCGATCCGGGCTCGCGCCTGCTTGCCGAAAGCCTGCCGGTCTCCTGCCGGGGCGCGGCTGCGGATTTCGGCGCCGGTTGGGGGTACCTAGCGGCCGCGCTCGTCGAGCGCACGGCGGGTCTCGACAGGATCGACCTCTATGAGGCGGATTACGCCTCGCTCGAAGCGTCGAGGAAAAATCTCGCCGGGTTACCGGACGGGCCGGAACTGGGCTTCTTCTGGCTCGACCTCACCGTCGAGCAACCCGGCAGGAAATACGAACTCATCGTTATGAACCCGCCTTTTCATCAGGCGCGGGCAGCCGAACCCGGCCTCGGCAAGGCCATGATCCTGGCAGCCGCTTCTGCGCTGCGGCCCGGCGGCAGGCTGATGATGGTTTTCAACCGCGGCCTGCCCTATGATCGGACGCTGAGGGCCGCCTTCTCGGAGGTTACCGAGATCGCCGCCGACGCGGCCTTCCTCGTCGTGGCGGCGCGGCGCTGAGCCGGGCTGCTGCCTGCTGCCGTCAATTCACCTCGCTATCGCGCCTTAGCAGGCCGATCCCTCTACTAATCGGTTCTGTCGTCGAAACGCCTCAGCTCGTCCAGAACGGGCATCGAGACGATGTGATAGCCCGAATCGACGTGGTGAATCTCGCCGGTCACGCCTGAGCCGAGGTCGGACAGCAGGTAGAGCGCCGCGCCGCCGATCTCGTCGATGGTGACCGTCCGCCTGAGCGGGGAATTCCGCTGCTGCCAGGCAAGCATCTGCCGCGAGTCCGAGATCCCTGCTCCGGCCAGCGTGCGCACCGGACCTGCCGAGATGGCGTTCACCCTGATGTTGCGCGGCCCGTAATCGTTGGCGAGGTAGCGGACGCCGGCCTCGAGGCCAGCCTTGGCCACGCCCATGACATTGTAGTTCGGCATGATGCGGGTCGAGCCGGCGTAGGTGAGGGTAAGCATTGCGCCGCCATCGCCCATCAGCGCCGCCGCCTTGCGCGCGCATTCGGTGAACGAGTAGCAGGAGATCACCATCGTCCGGATGAAGTTCTCGCGGCTCGTATCGGCATAGAGACCCTTGAGCTCGTTCCTGTCCGAAAATCCGATCGCATGGACCAAGAAGTCGAGACTTCCCCACTCCGATTCGAGCCTCTGGAACACGGCATCGATCGATGCGCTGTCTTCGACGTCGCAGGGGAGGACGAGTGAGGAGCCGAGTTGCCGCGCCAGCGGCGTCACTCTCTTTCCGAAGGCCTCCCCCTGATATGTGAAAGCGAGTGTGGCGCCGTGTTCGGCAAGCCGCCTGGCTATTCCCCAGGCTATGGAATGGTCATTGGCCACGCCCATCACGAGGCCGCGCCTGCCCTTCATCGCCTCGTGCACCTCGGGACGCCTAGGCGGCGAGGCGCTGGAAGACCAGCGTCGCATTGGTGCCTCCGAAGCCGAAGGAATTCGACAGCACCGTGTCTATGGTGGCGTTGTCGATCCTCTTGCGCACCACCGGCATGCCTTCGAACTCCGGATCGAGGTTATCGATATGGGCGCTCTCGCCGATGAACCCGCCCTGCATCATCAGGATCGAATAAATGGATTCCTGAACCCCGGCGGCCCCCAGCGAATGACCGGTCAGCGACTTCGTCGACGAGATGTGTGGCAGCTTGTCCTTGAATACTTCACGTATCGCCGCCATCTCCCGCGCGTCGCCGACGGGCGTCGAAGTTCCATGCGTGTTGATGTAGTCGACCGGCGCCTTGACCGTCGAGAGCGCCTGACGCATGCAGCGCACCGCGCCCTCTCCCGAAGGGGCGACCATGTCATAGCCGTCCGATGTGGCGCCGTAGCCGACGATCTCCGCGTGGATCCGGGCACCGCGGGCCTTCGCGTGCTCCAGTTCCTCGAGCACCAGAACGCCGGCGCCGCCGGCGATAACGAACCCGTCCCGGTCGACGTCATAGGCGCGCGATGCCACTGCGGGAGATTCGTTGAATTTCGACGACATGGCGCCCATCGCATCGAACAGGTTCGACATCGACCAGTGAAGATCCTCGTGGCCGCCGGCAAAGACGATGTCCTGCTTGCCCCACTGAATGAGTTCGTAGGCGTTGCCGATGCAGTGGGCGGAGGTCGAGCACGCGGAGGAGATCGAATAGTTGACGCCGTGGATCTTGAACCAGGTCGCCAGTGTGGCCGATGCCGTCGAAGACATTGCCTTGGGCACCGCGAAAGGGCCGATCCGCTTGGGGCTCTTGTTCTTCCGCGTCGTATCGCCGGCCTCCAGGATGGTCTCGGTCGAAGGACCGCCAGAGCCCATGATGATGCCGGTTCGCTCGTTGGTGATGTCGCCCTGCTCGAGTGCCGCGTCAGCGATTGCCTGGTCCATTGCGACATGGTTCCATTGACCGCCCCGATGAAGGAAGCGCATGGCCCGCCGGTCGATCAGATCCGAAGGATCGAGCGTCGGCGCACCCCAGACCTGGCAGCGGAAGCCGTGCTCGGCGAAGGATTCGGAGAACGAGATGCCCGATCTTGCGTCGCGCAGCGATGCCTGGACCTCGCCGGCATTGCTGCCGATGGACGATACGACCCCAAGGCCAGTCACAACGACCCGTCTCATGCCGAGCTCCCTCGCATGCCGCCGGTCAGGCCGCGGCTTGCTTGAACAGGCCGACTCTGAGGTCGGCGGCCTTGTAAATGGTCTCTCCGTCGGCCTTCAGCCAGCCGTCGCCGATGCCGAGCACCAGTCGCCCGCGCATCACGCGCTTGAGGTCGACACCGTATTCGACTTTCCCGTTTGCCGGCGTCACCATGCCGGAAAACTTGACTTCGCCGGTCGACAACGCGCGTCCCTTGCCCGGCTCGCCGAGCCAGCCGAGAAAAAAGCCCACCATCTGCCACAGTGCGTCCAGCCCGAGGCACCCGGGCATCACCGGATCCTTGATGAAATGGCAGGGAAAGAACCAGAGGTCGGGACGAATGTCGAGTTCGGCGCGAATGAAGCCCTTGTCGAATTCGCCGCCGCTCTCACTGACCGCCGTGATGCGGTCGAACATCAGCATCGGCGGGTAGGGGAGTTGGGCATTGCCGGACCCGAACAACTCGCCCCGCGCGCAAGCCAGCAGATCGTCATAATCGTAGCTGGACTTCGAGGCCGCCATGAAGTGTTCCCTTTGTGGGCGACCCTCAGGTCGATCCGGTCACCATTCGATCCTCCGGCAGAGGGTCGAGTAGAGCGATTAACGCGCGCGATGGCCGTGGTCAATGCGCGCTATTGATCGCTTTCCAGCGAGCGAATATATGAAATGCAGCGTTTTAACGATGGGCGGATGTCAAGAGGATCCGCTGTGGGCCTGGGAGCGGATTGCAAGGTTTGATGGATCTGGAGGCCCGGACCGAGGTCGTCACGCTCGAAAAGCGGGTCCGCGAGGCGGGTTTGCGGCCAACGCGGCAGCGCGTGGCGCTGGCGCAACTCCTTTTCGCGAGGGGCGACCGCCATCTCTCCGCGGAGGAACTCCACGAGGAGGCGCTGACGGCAGGTGTGCGGGTCTCACTCGCCACCGTCTACAACTCCCTGCACCAGTTTACCGAGGCCGGGCTGCTGCGTATTCTGGCTGTCGAAGGCACCAGGACGTATTTCGACACCAACACCTCGGACCATCACCATTTCTATGTCGAGGGCGATAACCGGATTTTCGACATACCCCATGTGCCAGTGACTGTGGTCAATCTGCCTGAGCCTCCGGACGGCATGGAAATAGCCAACGTCGATGTCGTCGTGAGGCTGCGCCGCAAGCGAACCGTGTGAGCGGGGCGGTGACGCCGCCGAGGGCGATGGGGAATCTCCTCAGGTTGGAGTGGCTGGCGATCGCAATCGCGGTGCTTGTCGCCTACGCCTGGAGCGGTGCATCCTTCAAGCTGTTTTTTTTCTGATACTGGCGCCTGACTTGTCTATGCTCGGCTACGTCGCCGGACCGCGCGTCGGCGCCATCACCTACAACACCTTTCACGTTCTCGTCTGGCCGGCGCTGCTGCTGGTCGCGGGGCTGATCGCGCAGCAGGGGCTGCTCGTGGATCTTGCCGCCATCTGGACGGCTCATATTGCGATCGACCGGGCGCTCGGTTACGGCCTGAAGCTGCCGGGAGGGTTTGGCGAAACGCATCTCGGCGGGAGCGGGCGCTGAGACGACGGAACGGAAGCCGCTCTTGTTTGACGGAAGCGATACCGAGAGGGCGCGTCAATCCGTTACGAGTTCGCCCGGATAGGCGCCCCACACAAGAGACTGGTCGATCCAGCCCGTATAGCCATCGAATGTCATCTGGCACCATTCGCCGGTGCAGGTCTTGATCGTCCCTATCACTCCCGGCTCGAGGATTGCGACGGCATGGGAGCCGCCGTCGGGCTCGCTCAAAAGGTCGATGCGCGCGTTCTTTCCCTTGTGCCACGGTGCGGCCATGGCCGTGCGGCGGCCGGAAAGAAGCGATTGGTTGATCCAGCCCTCGGCGCCGTCGGCGTCGCGCACCCGCCGCCAATTGTCGTATTCCTGGATGATCTCCATCGGCAGGCCCGGTTTCAGGTAGAGCCAGTCGACCGAATAGCTCAGGCCGGGTCCTATGCGGGAGTTCACGCGCCCCGATTTCAGGCTGACGAATCGGGGCAGGGGAAGCCCACTCGGTCCGCGGGTCATCCCCTGCCCGGCTGACGCTGCCTCGGCCGTGCCTCCGTACAGCCCGGCGGCTGCAATGGCCAGGGCCAGCAAGGCTGCGCGGAAGGTCCGGGAGAGTGGCGCAAGACCAGGCACAATCGTTCCTCTTAACCGCTTCCAGGCTGCCCGGTCCCGCCAGGGAGAGCGCCCTTTTTCTTTGTCTTCGCTGGCCCTGCTTGTTACACAGTCAGCCGGGCCTGGGCCGGTATTGGAGTTTCGCCTGTCTTGGTTAAAGAGGTCTGAAGCAGGGTCCGGTCAGAGGAAAAGATGGCGACCAAGAAGAAGCCTCTCGTCGTCATAACGCGAAAGCTCCCGGACCCCGTTGAAACGCGCATGCGTGAGCTCTTCGATGCGCGCCTCAACGTCGATGACCGGCCTCTTGGACGCGAGGAGCTGATGGAGGCGGTGCGGGACGCCGATGTCCTCGTTCCCACGATCACCGATCGCATAGACGAGGAGGTGATCGCGGCGGCGGGCGACAATCTGAAGCTGATCGCGAATTTCGGGAACGGCGTCGACAAGATCGACGTGTCTGCGGCGGCGCGCCGGGGCATAACGGTGACCAACACCCCGAACGTCCTCACCGAGGACACCGCCGACATGACGATGGCATTGATGCTCACGGTGCCGCGGCGGCTGACCGAAGGCGCCAACATCCTCGTAACGCCCGGGCGATGGACAGGCTGGTCGCCGACATGGATGCTGGGCAGGCGCATCTGGGGCAAGCGCCTGGGCATCGTGGGGATGGGCCGAATCGGCACGGCCGTCGCCCGGCGCGCCAGGGCATTCGGCCTGTCCATGCATTATCACAACCGGCACCGCCTGCCGCCGGCCGTCGAGGACGAGCTCGAGGCGACATACTGGGAGAGCCTCGACCAGATGCTGGCCCGGATGGACATTATTTCGGTGAACTGCCCCTCCACGCCGGCCACTTTCCATCTCCTGTCGGCGCGGCGTCTGGCTCTGCTGCAGCCTTCCGCCTATATCGTCAACACGGCGCGCGGCGACATCATTGACGAGGACGCGCTGATCAAGATGCTTGGGGAAGGCCGGCTGGCCGGGGCCGGGCTCGATGTGTTCGAGCACGAGCCTGCTGTCAACCCGAAGCTCGTGCGGCTGGCGCGCAGGGGCAAGGTGGTCATCCTGCCGCATATGGGCTCGGCAACCATCGAGGGACGCATAGACATGGGCGAGAGGGTCATCATCAACATAAGGGCGCATTATGACGGGCACCGCCCGCCGGACCGCGTGCTGCCGCTGAAGTTTTAGTTGGAAGCATCCGATCGAAGGGTGGGATCGCTTTTCGGATCGATTCCGATGTGAACGCAAGAATCGGCGGTGGCAATGCGCGTCTCGTTCAGCCTATGCCGCTGTTATCGTCCAGCGCCAGGCTGCCGTCGGCGCCGACCCTCAGGAGGCGTCCCTGAAATGGTTGAAAGCGCCCGCGATCCATCCTGAGGGCGATCGGGGACGGCCACCCCATTTCGCGTGCCACGATCAATCCGATGAGCAGGATGGCGTCCGCCTCGTGCAGGACGAGTGCGGCCGGCGCCTGCC
>JAJFMR010000310.1 GCA_020696915.1 Rhizobiaceae bacterium
CCGCCGCCAGATCGACGATGACCGGCACACCCCGAGCATGGCACGCCCTGGCAAAATCGGCGAACGGGATTTGCCCGTCCGGTGCGCAATGATGACTGACCACGTACAGGCCCGCGGCAGTGCCGGGCCCGATCGCCCCGGCCAGTTGCGCCGGCGTTGCCGAATTCACCGATCCGAACGCCACCGGCCGTGCTCCGGTCAGCCGGATGTCCTGCTCGATCGGGTGGCCGTAATTCACCAGGTGCCCGGTCTGAATCACCACCTCGTTCTTCAGGCCAGCTGTATCGGGCAGCCGTTCGATGGCCGGCATCAGATCGCCGGTCATCGAGCCGGCAACGGCCATGCAGATCCCGGCCGAGCTGCAGGCCGAGATAAAACCGGCTTCGGCTCCGGTGACCCGTGCGACGACGCGGCTGGCGCAGGCCTGCAGCTCGACGATGTCCACGCCCCGGCCCATGATCGCCGAGGCGGCCTCGATCGCCTCGGGCCGGGCGCTGATGCCGCCCAATGTGGTGAGAGTGCCGGTGAGGTTGATCACCGGCTGGGCGCCGAGACGGACCCGGATGTCGACACCATCGCTTCCCTGCTTCATGCCCGCGATCGTCATTCGATCCTCCCGGATTGCAGCCAGAGGCCGGCCATCCTGGCAGCTGGACCCCGATCGCGCCGCAGCCCCTCCGCCGGCCTGCGCTCGAGGCCCTCAGGCGTGACCCCGGCCATCATTGGGCGCCCGCCGCCGCGACCGCGTGACTGGAGCGATCGCCCTCCCCTCCAGCGCTCAATTCGCCGGCATAATCGTAGATCGCGGGGCTTCCGCCGGTGTTGACGTAGACCACTGTCGCTCCCCCGGGGATCCGCCTCGCAGCGATCTGTTCGACCAGAGCCAGGGCTACCCTGGCGTTGTAGACCGGGTCGATGATCATCCCGTGCAGCCGGGCGAAGCGGTGGATCACATCGCGCAACGGCGGGGTCAGCACGCCGTAGCCGATCCCGGCATGGTCATCCAACAGGGTCAGGTCACCGGCGTGAAGACGAGTGGCAAGCCCCAGCCTTTCGGCAGCGCGTGCCGCGTGCCGTTCGATCTCCGGCGCGAGCTCCACCGCCCGGCCAGCGATGCAGACGCCCATGACGCGCATCGGCGAGCCCAGATGCTTGAGCCCGAGCGCCAGCCCGGCGGCAGTCATTCCGGCACCCACTGCTATGAACACCGAATGCGGCGCTGCCGCCGCCCCGGCGAGCTGTCGATGCAGTTCCTCGGCGGCGTCGACATAGGCCACCGTGGCGTCGATCCCATAGTCCAGTTGGCGATCGAGGATGGCCGGACGGCGTCCGCGGCCGGCGAACTCGTCCCGCACCGCTTCCTGCGCCGCCATGACACAAGCCCTGTCCAGACCCGGCGCGACGATACGCACATCCGCACCGAGAATGTCGAAAAGCAGCCGGTTGCCCTGAGGCGGCGCGTCGTCCGGGTGGCGCGTGCCCGGGATCAGCAGGACCGCCTTCATACCGCAGCGGGCGGCGACGGCGGCGATGTCCCGCAGCTTGTTGGACTGCTCGGCGGCGTGGGCGATCAGCGTGTCCACGCCCTGCTCACGCAGTGACCCGAGGGCGAATTCCAGCAGTCTGGATTTGTTCCCGCCGACGCAGAGCCCCGCCAGATCCTCGCGCTTGACCAGCAGATTCACCCCGAGCGCCTCGGACAGGCGCGGCGCCGCTTCCAGCGGAGTCGGGAGATGCACGAAACGCACCCGTGGCTGCTCCCGGCAGATCATGGCCGTGCGCCTTGCGTCAGCAGACATCGCGTCATGCCGCCGTTCCCAGCCTGGGGTAGAGCTGGACCCTGGGCTGGAACACCACGTCGTCGTCCAGAGGGAACATCGGCCGCGGGCAGACCCGATGCCCCAGGCTCCCGAGGTTCGCCGAGGTCGCCCCGGGGATGTCGAGCACATAGTTCCTGCACGCGAACGTGAAATACCGCACGGCCGCCCCCGGCGACTTGACGACGATGATGTCGGCCTGCTCCGGATCGAGCCCGTGCGCCAGGAATATCGCGCGATCCATCATGAAGACCGGGTGGGTGACCACCACGATGCGGATGTTCCCATGCCGCAACACTGCCGTCGGTCCGGCATGGGCCGGCATGCGCGACACTTCATGCCTGTATTCCCCGTCGCCCAGGCGCTCGACCTCTACCTCGAGTTCCAGCGGCGGGAATCGACCGGGATCGATAGTGCCGCCCAGCGGGACGCGCAGGCGCGCTCCAGTGCCGGCCTCATGGGCGCGCCGCGCGGCCGGAGCGTCGACGATCGGCAGGATTGCCCGGCCGCGATAGCCTGACCGGACCAGGTCCGCGAGGATCCTGTTGCTGTCGCCGGACGCGCCGCTGCTGGGGGCGTCGGCAGCGTCGGTGAAGGTCACCGGCCCAGGCCGCCCGGCGGCATCGGCGATGGCCTCGGGCAACGGCACCAGGTCGGCCAGCATCTTGCCGTGGTCGGCCCAGAACGCTTCCGCCAGTTCCATTGCGAGCCGCCCGGCCTTCTCCGGATCGTTGTCGGTAACGACCAGGGATTGCGAGCCGAGCTCGGGCGCGTCGGTGAACGGGTTGCCGATCAATACTGCGGCCGACATCGCCCCGCCGCCGCTCTCCATCGCCTTCGCCCGATCGATCACCTTGCCGTAGAGCCCGGAGGCGGTGATCAGTTCCGGACCGCGTACCAGCGCCGGGATGAAGACCCGGGCCATGACCGGCCGGGCACCCCGGTCCAGAATGGCTTCCAGAAGCCTGGCCGCACGCTGCCCGGTGCTGGTGAAATCGTTGTGGGGATAGGTGTGATACACCGCGATCGCATCGCAGTTCGCCAGCATCCGGTCGGTCAGCAGCCCATGCAGGTCGAGGCTGACGACGATAGGGATGTCCGGTCCGACGCAGGTGCGCACGTGCTCCAGAAGGTAGCCTTCGGGATCGAGCTCGCTCACCGCCCCCATGGCGCCGTGCATCGACAGATACACGGCGGCGACGTCCGGCTTCGTCGCCATTGCGATCGCTTCAAGGAACTCGCGTGACAGTCGGTCGAACCCCCCGGGGGACAAGGGTCCGGCGCTGCAGGCCGAGGCTCCGTAGACGGGGACCAACTCGAAGTCCTGCCTGGCGCCGAGCACGTCGAGGCACCCCCGAATGCACGTGTCGGCATCGGCATGGGCCTCGAACAGGGCCTTGCCCCGGAGAATGGTGAAATCCGCATACTGACTGGGCAGCGGGTTGAACGATGAGATTTCCTGCTCGCACTCTGCGACAAGAATTTTGCGCCTTGATGCCACGCGGGCGCCCCTCATGTTGTTTAACAAGTTAACGTATGCACATGTCCGGAACGCGTCAATAGCTTCGCGCATTCGCGACTGCAGCCGTCAGGATTCCTCGCCAGCGACCATGTCGCGCACGATCCAGTAAAGCAGATCACCCGGTTTGACCCCGCTGTTCGCCCTGCGGCCTGCAATGATCCCGGAGGCCGGGAACCGTACCGGCTCAGGCGCCGCGAAAGGCGCGTCCAACGGGATGATCTGGCCGGCCGGCTGACCCGCGGAGACCTCGTCCCAAAGCCGGTGAAACGGAACGAACATGCCGGCGCACGCCGCCAGCAACTCGGCATCATGGCCCCACTTGCGGGTGAAGCGCGTGACCGGCCGGAGCCGCCCCGGAGCGGACGGTGCCGCCAGGACGTCCAGATGCGCAAGGGTATTGCGGACCCCGTCGTAGCAGGCGCCAAGCGAGGCGGGCGTCGCCGGCTGTCCGCCGCCCGATTCGCTTCCCACCACCAGAAGGCCCCGGTCATGGGCCCGCCCCGAGGCGGTCGCCCTGTCCGGCGGCAGGCGCAGCTCGACGCTCAATGGAGCATTCCAGGCGATCTGGGCGGCGCGGATCCGAGCCCGAAGCGCCGGGTCTTCGGTATGATGGCACATCGACATGGGGACCAGGTCGAGCGCGTTGCCGCCGGTGTGAAGATCCATCAGCACATCGCTCTGCGACAGCACGATGCTTTCCAGCCAGTTGTGTATTGGGTCGTTTATGGATAGTGTGTGTTTTGCA
>JAJFMR010000311.1 GCA_020696915.1 Rhizobiaceae bacterium
CATATGTGCAAACAACTCGGGTCGGATAGATCATGAAAACAATTGTCAGGGTGATCTGTGCCGTGGGTCGATCGGGGCAACTCGGCCTTCACGGCGTCCTGCCATGGGAAGGGAACCGATCGCCAGAATTCGTGGCCGACGTCGCGCGGTTTTTCGACGTTACCAGAGGACATGTATTGCTGGCCGGCCCCAAGACCATCGCGAGCATTCCTGCTTTTGCTCGCGGCGACCGGGAACTCGTGGTGGTTCGCTCCAGCATGGATCCAGAGGACACGCTCGAGCGCTTTGCCGGCCGGGTCGTCTTCGTGGGTGGCGGTCCGGCGGTGTGGAGCGCCTATGCGCGGTTTGTCAGTCACTGGGATATTACGCGGCTTCCCTATGACGGGCCGGCTGACCGTTGGTTCGATCCATTCTGGGTCACGGCGGGTGGGGAGAATGCGGGAAACAGCCACGGCGGATGACCGCATCTTCGCCGCCCCAAGGTCAATGATATTCCGCCTGACGGAATCCCTGCTCAGGGTCCTGTCGCCGGACGGCCCGCGGGATGTCGCCGCTTCGGCAATCGACCCGCGGCAATAGGCCCTTCCCCGTAACGCCGAGGTCTTTGCCCCATCTCGACCTGGGTGATGCCGGTGGTTCTCCGGCCCGGATGCCCGGCGAAGTCTTCGCGAAGCCCCTATGGTCGTTGCAGTTGTCGCCGCTTTGTGATCATTTTGGCCGGTACCGTAGCCCACGGATCGTCGGATGGTGAAGGCTGACGGACAATGGAGGAAGGCCCTACGATGCCAGCCAAGAAGATCCTGATGCTGACGGGCGAGTTCACGGAGGAGTACGAGATTTTCGTATTCCAGCAGGGGATGGAAGCCGTCGGCCACACGGTCCACGTGATCTGCCCCGACAAGAAGGCAGGCGAGATCATCAAGACTTCGCTGCACGACTTCGAGGGTCACCAGACCTACACCGAGAAACCCGGCCACGACTTCGTCATCAACAAGACCTTCTCGGAGGTGAGGCCGGAACAGTATGATGCTGTCTACTGTGCCGGCGGGCGCGGCCCGGAATATATTCGTACGGACAAGCGCATCCAGGCGATCGTCCGCCATTTTCACGAGGCCGGGAAGCCCATTTTCACGATCTGCCACGGCGTTCAGATTCTGATCGCCGTCGACGGCGTGGTGCGCGGCAAGAAGGTTGCCGCTCTCGCCGCGTGCGAGCCGGAAGTGACCCTCGCCGGTGGCACCTATGTCGATCTGTCGCCCTCTGAAGCGTATGTGGACGGCACGATGGTTTCGGCCAAGGGCTGGCCTGCCCTTGCCGCCTTCATGCGCGAGTGTCTGAAGGTGCTCGGCACGGAGATCCGGCATGGCGAAACGGCCGGACATGAAAAGGCCGAGGCCGCCTGAAGCGGTACGGCCCAAGGTCGACGGCGGCTACCTGGACGGAATATTGCGCTGCGAAGCGGTCCCACTTTTTCGCTGTCGCGAGTGGGGAGCGGGCGGGGGAGCGTTGGCCATGCAGGAGGATGAGCCGGGATATCGCGAAGGCCCTCCGTATCTACGCTTCGGCGGCAGCATGGACGCCGAGAGGCCTACAAGGCTATCATCGGCAGAGGTCACGGGTCGCGCACCGTACCGACCCTGAAGCGATGAAGGCGCAGGCCTGCGTCAACCTGCACTCCGCAGGCGGTAACCGACGCCTGTCTCGGTGATGATATGACGGGGCCGTTGCGGATTGAGCTCGATCTTTTGCCTGAGCTGGCGGACATAGATCCTCAGATATTGAACGTCGACATTCGGCCCCCAGACCTCCTGCATGATCACACGGTGGGTGAGCACCTTGCCCGAATGAATTACCAGGAGCCGAAGGATGTCCCATTCCTTGTTGGATAGCTTCACCTCGGTCTCGCGCACGAGAACCCGTCGCCGCGTCAGGTCGACCTCCAGCCCGTCGCTCGAGAAAACGGATTCGGCCCCCTGTTCCTGCAGCCGGTGCCGCAGCGCGGCCCTGATCCGCGCTATCAACTCTGCCATCCCGAAGGGTTTGGTCACATAATCGTCCGCTCCGAGATCCAGTGCCTCCACCTTTCCCTGCTCGTCGCCGCGGCTCGACAGCACGATTATCGGCAGCATCGAGCCCGTACCGCGCAGCCGGCGTATGACGTCGATGCCGTCGATGTCGGGCAACCCCAAATCGAGGAGGATGACCTCGGGCGCTTGATGCCCAGCGATCTCCAGCGCCTCGCTGCCGGTTGCGGCCTCAAACACGCGATATCCCTGCACGGTGAGACTGGTGCGCAGCAGGCGGCGCATCGCAGGATCGTCGTCGACGACCAGCAGAGGAATGTACCGAGCGCTCATGGCGCCGCACTTTCCTGCGGCGGAAGGGCGAATGCGCCTTGCGGGAAACTGATGGTGAAGTGCGCCCCACTATCGGGCGCTGCCCGATTGGCCACAGCTATGTCGCCGCCGAGTGCGGCCACGAATCCACGGCATATGGCGAGGCCGAGCCCGGTTCCGCCTCGCTTCCGATCACCGTTCTCGGAACGATAGAACTTGTCGAAGACCCGGCCCAGGTCTGCCGGCGGGATGCCGGGTCCTTCGTCCGTAACGCTCAGCACCACGCGGTCCGACCGGAGTTCCGCGCCGACCTCTACGGTCGATCCTGGTGGCGCATATCTGGCGGCGTTGTCCAGCAAATTGACCAGCACTTGCTCAAACAGGACCGGGTCGAGATTTAGCATCGGCAGTTCGGGATCTATAGCGACGTGCGTTTCGACGCCCTGCAGGAGACCCTCGGTTCTCTGCAGCGCCGTGCCGATCAGATCGCCAACATCCACCGCTTCCAGGCGAGGCCTGACGCCGCCCGCCTCAAGCCGCGCCATGTCGAGAAGGTTGCCGACGAACCTGGCGAGGCGCTCCGCTTCGTCCTGAATCATCGCAGCGAGATCGTCACGGGCGGCTGCGTCGTAGAGTTGTCCATACTGTCTGAGCGCGGTGACGGCACCGGTGATCGATGCAAGCGGCGTCTTGAGATCGTGTGACAGGGATGCCAGCAGGGTGGATCGCAACCTCTCCTTCTCGGCTGCCATCCTGGCTTCGTCCCGTTCGGTCGCAAGGAGTACGCGCTCCAGCGCGACGGCGGCCTGATCGGCAATGGCTCCGATGAGCTTGCGCTCCTCCCCGGTCAATGGGGCCGTAGCCCAATCGCGCTTGACGCCGATTGAGCCGAGCCCGCCATGGCTGGTGCGCAGGGGGAAGTAGAAATGTCCGCCCACCCGCATGGCCTCCCGCTCATTCATCTCGCGGGACCAGCTGGCCTGGACGACGGAGAGGTCGATCGGATCGATGGACACGGACTGCTCGCCGGACGTGCGCATACGGTATTTGCCGCCCTCATCACGCAAGATCAGCACGCCGGCGAGCGACAGCATGGAGGTCACCTGATCGAGGGTTGCCTCAAGAAGCTCGTCCAGTTGCACCAGTTCGGAAAGCCGGCGGCTGAAGCGGTAGAGTGCTTCCGCCTGCTCGGCTCGCATCCTGGCCGCGATGGCCTGGCTGCGCGCCAGTGCCGCCAGATGGCTCGTCACCAGCGCGACGACCGTGAAGAAGAGGAGCGTCACCAGGTTTGTCGGGTCCGCAACCACGAACGTGTACACGGGCGCCATGTAGAAGAAGTTGAGGGCCAGCACGCTGAGAACGGACGCGAGGAACGAAGGACCGAGGCCATAGCGGACCGCCACCGCGATCACGAACACCAGGAAAACCAGGTTTGTGTTCTCCGGGCCGGCGATGGGACTGATCACGAACGCGCAGAGCACTCCGGCAGCGACAGCGGCGGCCGCCAGTGCATAGCCTTCCGGTTCCCAGGCAGGTGCCGCCATCGGCACGCTGGGCGTGGGCTCCGCCTGCGTCACCTCTGGAATCCTGCGCTCCCGTAAAATCCTGGCCATGTGATTTTGCCCAATGGCGAGCGTGAATCCGGCATGGAAAGTCCGCCGGTTCCCTACGACGCCACATAGGAATCTCATATATAGAGCGCGATTTCCGATCCTTTTTCCTCTTGGCTTGCTGCCAAGGGCGTTCGCCGCTCCCTTGCGGACGCTGGTGCTGGGCGCGCTGGGAGTGGTTTATGGCGATATCGGCACAAGCCCGATCTACGCCTTCCGCGAGGCGCTCCATGCGTCAGGCGCTCCCGTCGTATCCCGTTCCGACGTGCTCGGCGTGCTGTCGCTCATCATCTGGGCGCTCACGCTGATCGTCACGGTGAAGTATGTCCTCTTCGTTCTGCGCGCCGATAACCGCGGCGAGGGAGGGACGCTGTCGCTGATGGCACTCGCGCGAGCCGCCTATCCGCGTGCGGCCGGCTTCATTCTCGTGCTGGGTGTCTGCGGGGCCGCGCTGTTTTTCGGCGACGCCATCATCACACCTGCAATATCCGTGCTCTCGGCCGTCGAGGGTCTGAAGGTCGCGACGCCAACCTTCGAACCCTATGTCGTACCGATCACCCTGGTGGTCCTCGCCTTGCTGTTCTCGGTTCAGCGGTTCGGCACGGGGCGTGTCGCGAATGTGTTCGGACCCGTCACGGCGCTATGGTTTCTGGCGCTCGGACTGGTGGGAGCCTTCCACATTGCGGATAGCCCGAGCGTCTTGCTGGCCGTCAACCCTTATCATGCGGTCGTCTATCTGTTCGATCAGAAGGAGATTGCGTTCCTGACGATCGGCTCCGTCTTCCTGGCGGTCACCGGTGCGGAAGCGCTCTATGTCGATCTCGGCCATTTTGGCCGACGGCCCATCGTTCTGGCTTGGCTGGCGATCGTTTTCCCCAGCCTGCTTCTCAATTACTTCGGCCAGGGTGCCTTCGTCCTGGCCCATGGCGGCAAGCCGGAGAACCCGTTCTTCGAAATGATGCCCGGATGGGCGCTGCTGCCGATGGTGGGGCTGGCGACAGCCGCGACCGTCATTGCCAGCCAGGCAGTGATCTCCGGTGCGTATTCCCTGACGCGCCAGGCGGTGCAGCTCGCGCTCCTGCCCCGCTTCCAGATTCAGCACACGTCGGAGTTGCAGTCCGGGCAGATCTACATGCCACGAGTGAATCTGCTGCTGGCAGTGGGCGTCATGATACTGGTGCTCGGTTTCGGGGAATCCAGCTCGCTGGCGGCAGCCTACGGTATCTCGGTGACCGGCGAGATGCTGGTGACGACCATCCTGCTTGCAGTGGTGATGCGCTGGCGCTGGCAGTGGACGGTCGCCGCGACGCTCGCCCTCGCGCTGCCATTCGGGGCGATCGACACCGGGTTCCTGCTCGCCAACGCCGCGAAGATCTCGGATGGCGGCTGGGTATCCATCGCAATCGCTGCGGCCATGCTGCTGATCATGCTGACATGGGTGCGAGGCAGCCGGATGCTCGTTTCAAAGACGCAGAGAGACGAGGTTCCGCTCCGATTCCTTGTCGGGCAGCTGAACAAGAAGCGGCCCAAGCTCGTGCCCGGCACCGCAGTCTTCCTGACCAGCGACCCCAGCACTGCACCGACTGCTCTCATGCACAGCTTGAAACATTACAAGGTGCTGCACGAGCAGAATGTCATCCTGTCCGTCACGACCGCCGAACAGCCGACGGTGCCCGGGGGCGATCGGGTGCAGATGGAGCAGCTCAACGAGTTGTTCATGCTCGTGACGATGAGGTTCGGTTACATGGAGCAGCCCAACATTCCCAAGGCCATGGCCATCTGCCGGAAGCAGGGATGGAAATTCGATATCATGTCCACCTCGTTCTTCCTTTCCCGGCGCTCGATAAGGCCCTCTTCACAATCGGGGATGCCGATGTGGCAGGATCGGCTGTTCGTGCGGCTCGCCCGCAGCGCATCGGATGCCACCGAGTATTTTCAGATACCCACCGGACGGGTGGTCGAGGTTGGTACTCAAGTAGCGATTTGAGCGGAACCCAAGCTGATTGTCGGCCTTGCAGAGGCGCAGACCGCTGCCCCAGCCAAAGAAGTCATTCTTGAGAGCCTACCCGGCGCTATCTTCCGAAACTCGCCTGGTGAGCTGGACCGAGGCACGCGCGGGAACGGCCGTGATGGCCGGGCGTTCCCCGTGCTGGAGAGGGCATGGCGTTCGAGAATGTACCCATTTGGCTGAACCTGCTGGTCTTCGCGGCAAGCGCCGCGGTGGTCTGGGGCGCTGGCACGAAGCTCGCCATCTACGTCTCCGGCATTGCCGAACGGACGGGAGCCGGCCACGCATTCATGGGAATGGTGATGCTCGGCGGCATCACCTCGCTGCCGGAAGCCGCTACCGTCGCGTCGGCCTCCTACGCCGGCAACCCGCAGCTTGCGGTGAACAACCTGCTGGGAAGCGCGTCGGTCAACGTCGTGCTTCTCGCAGTTGCAGACGGCGTGCTGGGCCGGAGCGCCCTCACCTCGGTGGTCGCAAAACCGTCGACCCTGCTTCAGGGCGTGCTCGGAGTCCTCCTGCTCGCGGCAGTGGCCGCGGCCATCACCGTTGGCGAAATCGAATTGCTGGGGTTCGGCCTATGGTCCTCCCTCCTTCTTGCCGGCTGCATCGCCGCACTGTGGCTCGCGTCGCGCTACGAGGGCCGCCAGACGTGGCAGGTTGTCGATGACCATCGCCGGAAGGCGGGCGGGACGAACGAGCCAAAAGTTGAGAGCTCTCTCCGCCAGCTGACGGTCAGGACGACGGCGGCGGCCGGCTTCATCCTCGTTGCCGGGTTCCTCCTGGCTGGAACCGGAGACGCCATTGCCACGCAGTCGGGACTCGGCACCGGTATCGTCGGCTTTGCACTGGTCGGTTTCGCGACCTCCCTTCCGGAAATGAGCGCCGCCGTCTCGGCGGTGCGCATCGGCCGTTACGAGATGGCCGTCGGCGACGTCTTCGGAACGAACATCGTCAATATCGCCCTCATCTTCCTTGCGGACGTCGTCTACGACAGTGGCCCCGTTCTGGCGCTGGCTGGCTCCTTCGAAACCTTGGCTGCGCTCCTTGGCATCGCGTTGACCGGAATTTTCCTGGTCGGCCTGCTGGAGCGCGAGAACAGGACGGTCTTCAAGATGGGCTACGACTCGCTGGCTGCCATTGCAGTGTACGTCGTGGGACTGATCATGCTGTTCTCCATCGAGTGAGGAAAGCGTTCGGGCATCGGCGCGTGATCGGCAAGAGGCCGG
>JAJFMR010000026.1 GCA_020696915.1 Rhizobiaceae bacterium
TTCACGACCCACTCGAACTTTCCGCCTACCGGCACTAACTTGGTCCAGCCATTCACGGATTGCACGATGAACCCGCCCACCCCTTCGACCCGCGCGCCCGGCCGCGGCCGGATCTTCGACTCTATCGCCGACACGATCGGTGACACGCCGCTGGTCCGGCTCGACAGGTTCGCGCACGAGAAAGGCGTCGTCGCCAGCCTCATGGCAAAACTCGAGTTCTTCAACCCAGCCGGGTCCGTCAAGGACCGGATCGGCGTGGCGATGATCGATGCCCTGGAAGCGGCAGGCCGGATCGCCCCCGGCAGGAATACGGTCATCGAGCCCACGTCCGGAAATACGGGAATTGCGCTCGCCTTCGCCGCAGCCGCCAAGGGCTACAGGCTGATCCTCACCATGCCCGAAACCATGTCGATGGAACGCCGCAAGATGCTGATGCTGCTCGGCGCGGAACTGGTGCTGACGGAAGGCGCCAAGGGCATGAAGGGGGCGATGGCGCGCGCCGACGAACTAGCCGCCAGCATTCCCGGCGCCGTCATCCCGCAGCAGTTCGAGAACCCGGCCAACCCCGAAATCCACCGCCTGACGACGGCCGAGGAGATATGGAACGACACCAAGGGCGAGATCGACATCTTCGTCGCGGGGATCGGCACGGGCGGCACCATCACGGGCGTCGGCCAGGTGATCAAGAAGCGCAAGCCGTCGCTGCACGTCGTCGCCGTCGAGCCGGAAGCCTCGCCCGTCCTGTCGGGCGGGCAGCCTGGGCCGCACAAGATCCAGGGCATCGGCGCCGGCTTCGCGCCAAAGGTCCTCGATACGTCCGTCTATGACGAGATCGTCACCGTGTCGAACGAGGATGCGGTGGCCAATGCACGGCTGGTGGCACGCCTCGAAGGCCTGCCGGTCGGCATCTCGTCCGGCGCCGCACTCCATGCTTGCGTCGCCGTCGGGTCGCGGCTGGAGAACGCCGGAAAAAGCCTGGTCGTCGTCATACCGTCGTTCGCCGAACGCTACCTCTCGACGGTCCTGTTCGAGGGCCTGGGCGGCTGAGGCTACGCGGCGGTGGCATCATGGTCTTCAGCCCGGTCAGGCCGCCAGGGCGCCCGACGGCTCACCGCAGAAACGTCTGCACCGCGGCGAGTTCTTCCTGCCGGATCTCGTGGCCGCCGGCATGCACCGCAAGGTCGACCCTGGCGCCCTGGCCTTCCAGCCAGGCGGCCAGCGCCTGCGTCATCGCCAACGGACAGATCGGGTCGTTCCGCCCCGCAGTAACGAGCACCGACACCGAGCGTAGCGCGGGATTCGGCCGAGGTGTCCAGGGGATCAGCGGGTGCATCAGCACGGCCCGGTCAAAAATCTCGGGGGCTTCAAAGATCACGGCGGCGAGGATGTTCGCCCCGTTGGAGTAACCCAGCCCATGGATGGGCACACCGGGATTGGCGTCCTTGTGAGCCTGGATGAACCCCTTCATCTTTTGCGTGCGCGCCGCCAGATCATCCATGTCGTAGACACCTTCTCCCGTCCTGCGGAAGAACCGTGCGGCGCCCCCTTCCGACACGTCGCCGCGCGGTGACACAATGCCCGCGCCAGGCAGTATCTGCCCGACGAGTCCGGGCAGCTGATGCTCGTCGCCGCCCGTGCCGTGGAAGGTGAAGACCAGCGGAGCGCCCTCGGCGGGCTGCGTGGCGATATGATGATAGGCCGATTTCATTTTTGCTATCCTTCAAGCAGGTGAGACCTGGCAGACATCATTGCAGACTGCGTAATGTGGGGGGAGACGCTGGCGCCGCTCCGCTAGCAAGAGGAATTGCCGATGCAGCTACCGAGGCACGGCAGCGCCGGGCCCCCCTTCCGGCCTGAGCCGCGCCAGCGCACCGATGTCCAAGGGATCGATAAAGTGGAAGGATGCCGGATCGATTCCGCTATATGCTGAAGCAGCAGAACAAGCGGGAGAGCGCCATGTCCGGCAATGGCATCCATCACGTGACCGCAATAGCGGGGCCAGCCAGGCGCAACCTGGACTTCTTCACGCGCGTGCTCGGGCTGAGGCTGGTGAAGAGGACGGTCAACTTCGACGATCCCGGCAGCTACCATCTCTACTATGGCGACGAGACCGGCACGCCCGGGACGATCCTCACCTTCTTTCCGTGGGAACACGCAGGCCCCGGCCGCGTCGGCATCGGCGAGACGATGGTGACGGCGTTCCGCGTACCGGAGAGGTCGATCGGCTACTGGAGCCACCGCTTCCTGGCGAAGGGCGTCACCCACGAGACGATCACCAGGCGTTTCGGGCAGACGATGCTCGGGTTCACGGATCCGGACGGCATGAAGCTGGCTCTCGTCGGAGAGCGCGACGCCGGTGACGAGGCGATGTGGTCGGGCAGCGAAGTCCCCGCGGAAAGCTCGATCCGCGGCTTCCACGGCGTGACGCTGCTTCTCCGGGATGCCGAACCCACCGCCGCCATCCTCACTGACGTGTTCGGATTCGCCGAGGACGGACGGGAAGGCTCCGTCGTCCGGTACAAAGTCACAGGCGCGAGCTTCGGCGACATCGTCGACATACACGTCGCCGGAGACTTCCTGCGCGGCCGTCAGGGCGCCGGCTCGGTCCACCACATCGCCTTCCGTGCCGCCGACGACGACATGCAATTCGCAATGATGCAAAGGTTGGCCGACAACCACGGCATTCGCACCACGGAGCAGAGAGACCGACACTATTTCCGATCGATCTACTTCCGCGAGCCGGGCGGCGTGCTCTTCGAGATCGCGACCGACATTCCGGGATTCGCGGTCGACGAGCCGGTCGCATCGCTCGGCCAGTCGCTGAAGCTGCCGCCGCAATACGAGGCAAGGCGGCCAGAGATCGAAGCTGCGCTGCCCGACCTCGGCCTGTAGCTTCGGGCGTGGTCCGGCGGCCGTGCCGGCCGCCGGACCACGAGGAGCAGCAGCCTTCAGGGACCGCAGGCCCCCTTTCCGCCCGTGGAAGGGTTGGCAATTCGTCAACACCGTCTAAATTCATTTCCTGGAACAGCTTACCCATCCAGGAGGAGAACCGCATGCTGAACGTCGCCAAGCAATGTCTCGCTGCAGGAGCCGTCGCCCTTGCCGTCGGGCTGCCTTTCGCCGGTGCACAGTCGCAGGAATTCATCAATGTGCTGACCGGCGGCACATCCGGGGTGTATTACCCGCTCGGGGTCGCGCTCGCCGACATCTACGGCAAGGGCATCGAAGGCGCGCGCGCGCAGGTGCAGGCGACCAAGGCTTCGGTCGAAAACCTCAATCTCCTGCAGCAGGGCAAGGGCGAGATCGCGTTCTCCCTGGGTGATTCGGTCAAGCTTGCGGCCGAGGGCAACACGGAAGTCGGGTTCCCCGGCAAGCTCGACAAGCTGCGCGGCGTCGCCGCCATCTACCCGAACTACATCCAGATCGTGGCCTCGGCGGAATCCGGCATCAAGTCGCTCGCCGACCTGAAGGGGAAGAGCCTGTCGGTCGGGGCTCCGGCTTCCGGAACCGAACTCAATGCCCGTGCGATCTTCGAGGCTGCCGGGATGAGCTACGATGATCTCGGCAAGGTCGAATATCTCCCCTTCGCCGAATCGGTCGAGCTGATCAAGAACCGGCAGCTGGACGCCACGCTGCAATCTGCGGGCCTCGGCGTTGCCTCGATCCGTGATCTCTCGACGTCGCTCGCCATCACCGTGGTGGCGGTTCCCTCCGAAACGGTGGAGAAGATCGGCTCGCCTTACGTGTCGGCGGTGATCCCGGCAGGCACCTATGAAGGGCAGACCGAAGACGTCCAGACCGCGGCGGTCGGCAATTTCCTGGTCACTCATGACGGCGTCTCGGAAGACACCGTCTACATGATGACCAAGCTGTTGTTCGAAAATCTCGACCAGTTGACTGCCGCGCATGCCGCGGCGAAAGCTATCGATCCGGCCAAGGCGCTGGACGGAATGCCGATCCCGCTGCATCCGGGAGCCGAGAAGTACTATCGGGAAGCCGGAATCTTGAAATAGAGGCCGGCAATCGGTCACTGCCGTGACCACGGCGGCGCCTGACCAACAGACGGACGCGGGCGGCGCGACGGCTGAGGGCGCCGTCGGCACGCATGTGCTCGCCGAGTCGGCGATCGAAGGGCTGCCGCCGGGCTTCGGCCCCGGCGTTGCCGGCAAGGCCGCCTTCCTCATCGCCATCGCTTTCTCGCTGTTCCAGCTGTTCACCGCCGCCTATGCCGTGCTGCCCAGCCAGGTGATCCGCGCCATGCATGTGGGCTTCCTGCTGCTGCTCGGCTTTGCGCTGATCGCCAATCTCACGGTGCGGTCCGTTCCCGCCAAGGTGTTCCTGTGGTCACTCGGCGGGCTAGGTTTCCTGACCGGCGTCTACAACTGGATCGAATACAAGCCGCTGCTCACCCGCAGCGGTTTCCTGACTGATGCCGATCTCTTCATCGGGGTTGTGCTCATCGTGCTGGTCTTCGAGGCGGCCAGGCGGCTGATGGGCCTGCCGCTGACGATCATCTGCGGCATTTTTCTCGCCTACTGCTTCCTTGGCCATCTCCTGCCGCCGCCGTTCATTCATCGCGGCTACGACTTTGCGCAGATCGTCGAGCATCTTGGCTTCGGCACCGAGGGCATCTACGGGACCCCGGTCTACGTCTCGGCCGCCTACATCTTCATCTTCGTGGTGTTCGCCGCCTTCCTGGAAAAGGCCGGCATGATCGCGCTTTTCAACGACGTCGCGCTCGGCCTGGTCGGAACGTGGCGCGGCGGGCCGGCGCAGGTCTGCGTGCTGTCGTCGGCGCTGATGGGAACGATTTCCGGTTCCGGCGTCGCCAACGTGGTGGCGAGCGGGCAGTTCACGATCCCACTGATGAAGAAATTCGGTTTTCGCGCAGCCTTCGCAGGCGGTGTCGAGGCGACCTCGTCGATGGGCGGCCAGATCATGCCGCCGGTGATGGGCGCAGTCGCCTTCATTATGGCCGAGACCCTCAACGTTCCTTACGCCGAGGTCGTCAAGGCGGCGATCATTCCCGCTCTCCTCTATTTCGGCGCCTGCTTCTGGCAAGTCCATCTGGAGGCCGGCAAGGCGGGGTTGGCCGGCATGAACCAGGCCGAACTTCCCGATGCATGGGACGCGGTGAAAAAGCACTGGCCGCTGGTGCTGCCGCTGGCCGCTCTGGTCTACCTGCTTTTTGCCGGCTACACCCCGATCTTCGCGGGCACGATGGGGCTGGCGCTGACCGTCGTCCTGATCCTCGGCACGCCGCTCGCGGCGCTGATTTCCCCGTTCGCCTTCCGCGTCGTCTTCTGGGTGGCGCTCGGCACCGCCGCCGCCGCGTTCATGCGCTACGGCGTCAACCTTCTGGGGCTCGTGCTCGGCCTGCTCGTCGTGGCGTGCCTGTTCTTCCGGGGTGGACGCGAGACCCTCCTATTGTGCGTGGATTCGCTTGCCGAAGGCGCCAGAAACGCGCTGCCGGTCGGCATTGCCTGCGCCATCGTCGGCGTCGTCATCGGAACGCTCACGCTCACCGGCATCGCTTCGACCTTCATCGGCGCCATCATCGCCATCGGCGAGAACAACCTTCTGCTTTCGCTGCTGCTCACCATGCTGACCTGCCTGGTGCTCGGCATGGGCATCCCGACCATCCCCAACTACATCATAACCTCGTCGCTCGCCGGTCCAGCGCTGCTGCAGCTCGACGTGCCGCTTTTGGTCAGCCACATGTTCGTCTTCTACTTCGGGATCATGGCCGATCTCACGCCGCCGGTCGCGCTGGCCGCCTTCGCTGCCGCGCCGATGGCCAAGGAAAGCGGCCTGAAGATCGGCATCCAGGCATCGAAGCTCGCCGTCGCCGGCTTCGTCGTCCCCTTCATGGCCGTCTATACCCCCGCTCTCATGCTGCAGGATGCCGGGCCGATCGCGCAGGCCTTCGGCTACCCGGTGGAGGTCGCCTATATTCTCGTGAAGGCATGCCTCGGGATAGGGCTTTGGGGAGCGGCCGCCACCGGCTTCCTGTTCCATCGACTGGCATGGTGGGAACGACTTGCGGCGCTTGGCGCGGGCGTGCTCCTGGTGCTGGCGCTTCCGCTGACCGACGAAGCCGGCTTCGCGCTGGCTGCCATGGTGATCGGACAGCACTGGTGGCGCAACCGCGGCGCCGCCCCGGCCGCCGCCTGATCTGCCGAATGACCGGTCTCTGCATCGCCGGCGCCGGCAAAATGCTTTGGCTGGCGGTTGCCGCCTTTACGCTGTCCTGGACCCATTCCGTCGAACGAACAGGCTGGGAAGAGGACTGGAAGATCACGGGCGCCGCCCTGCAACTCGTCGAGGCCCGGATCCGGGGCTCCGGCGCCGGCATGGAGCCACCGGCGACAGCGCGGCTCGAAGGCGGCTGGTGGGTCTATTCGCCCGGCCTGCCGCCGCAGCCGGAAGTGGTGCTCGCCGCATCGGGCGCAACCGGGCAAGGCTGGAAGATATGCGGCGGCGGGGACTGCGTGGAGGTCGGCGCGGCTGCCGGCGGGCCGCTGCGGCTCAGGGCCTGCCGCCCGGCGGATTTCGATCGGAGCTCAGTCACTACTGAGTGAGCATGCGCGACGGCGGCGGCCTGCGGCGCGCGCAGGCCGGACCCGGGCCGCGCATGTAGTGACGCTCCGGCCTATAGGTCGGCGCAACGAATTCACGCAGCGCGGACGCATAGTGCGCAAGTTGAGCCCAGATGGTCATCGTCCCGGTCCCCTGTCCTCGGATGTCCCTTCCGATCGCCGGATAACATAGCGCCCGGTGGTGAATATCCCGTGAACGCAATGTTAAGCTTCGACCTGAACTCGGCGTCGCGCGTGGCGGAAATACGGTTGATTCGCGGTATTTTCCGGAGCCGAGCACAACGCATCCAACCTGTGCTTTTTACGCAACGGTCGTTTCACGACGATGTCGCGGCGCTACCGCACCGTATCGGGAATGTGACGGGTGTCCGGGATTGGCCGGGGGAACCGGCCCCGCAGCCATACGTTGGAACGACAGCCGGAACATCCGGTATGCAGGGCCGGGCGGACCGCCCTGCACTTCCCACCCATCGAACGCACAGGAAGGGCATCAGCCATGGGATTCTTTAGCAAGGACATCAAGACACTCGACGATCTCTTCGTCCACACGCTGCAGGACATCTACTACGCGGAGAAGCAGATCGAGAAGAACCTCCCGAAGATGATCGACAAGGCCACCGATCCGCAGCTCAAGGCCGGTTTCGAAAAACATCTTCAGGAAACCAAGGGGCACATCGCCAATGTCGAGCAGGTGTTCCAGATGCACGGCGCCAAGGCCAAGACCGTTAATTGTCCGGCGATTGACGGCATTCTGGCGGAGGCCGACGAGATAAGTGCGGACATCGACGACAAGCAGGTGCTGGACGCCGCCCTCGTTGCTTCCGCGCAGGCCGTGGAGCACTACGAAATGACGCGCTACGGCACGCTTATGGCCTGGGCAAAGCAGCTCGGCCGCTCGGATTGCGCATCCGTCCTGGCCAGGAACCTGAAGGAAGAAGAGGCCACCGACAGGAAGCTTAGCACGATTGCCGAAAGCAAGGTCAATCTGCACGCAGCCGAATAGATAGCTTCCATTTGCGATTTCAGGCGTTGCCCCGTTCAGCACGCGGGGTAACGCCTTTTTGATGCGGGCCAGCCGCTGCTTTTTTCAATCGAGAAACGCCCTTTCGAAGGCGAGCCTTCCCGGCGGCGAGAAGATGACGGCGCGGCTCGCGGGGTCGCGCCGCGCCCACTTCTGCGAAAGAACCTGGTCTAGGATGGCGGCACCGAGAGCGCCAGCCAGATGCGAGCGCCTGACGCTCCAGTCGAGACAGGTCCGGCAGGCAGGCCGGCGCTGCGCAGCCAGAGCGAACGTATCTATGCCAAGCGCGGCGAAGTGCGGGCCAGCCGATCTAGCCAGCCGGATGCCGTCGCCCTCGGCCTCGATCAATCCGCGATCGAGAAACCGGTCGAGCATCGCGACCGCCCGATCCCCGGCAAGATGATCATAGCAGATCCGCGACTGGCGCATCGCTGCATCGCGCGGCCCGGGCCGCACCCGTTTCGGTCCTACCGCTTCCGCCACTCCCATTATCGCTTCCAGCATGGTCGCGACGCTCGGACCGGCAAGCGCATAGTAGCGGTGGCGGCCCGCGGTCGAGGCAACGAGCAGCCCCCCAACCACGAGCTTTCCGAGATGCGAGCTGGTCGTCTGCGGGGTGACGCCTGCCTCCAGCGCAAGTTCACTGGCAGTAAGCGCGCCGCCGTTCATGAGCGCGGTCAGCATGCTGGCGCGCGCAGGGTCGCCGACCAGGCTGGCGATTCGCGAAAGGTCGGGGCCGTCAATCATCATTCGATCGTAATCGAAGCATTGTCGTGCGGCAATGTCTTAATGGAGGTCCATGCAAAGGAGACGACGATGCCCGCCGGACCCACTACCCTAACGCCATCCGCCGCATGCCCGGAGAGGCAGCCCATCAGATGCGCCCGCCTTATCTCTGGAGCGGCGGGCGTCGCCAGGCGCTGGCTCGAGCGCGCCCGTCAGCGCCGCGCGCTCTGCGACCTCGACTCGGACCGGCTGCATGATATCGGCGTTTCCCGCAGCGCGGCCGTTCGCGAGGCGGCAAAGCCGTTCTGGAGAGTGTGACTGGAACGTCGCCTAACGTGACCCTGCACAGGACGAACACCCAAATGGCAATCACCTGCTTCATCCGCTACGAAATCGACCCGTATCGCAAGGCCGATTTCGAGACATATGCCCGCAATTGGGGCCAGGCCATCCCGCGCTGCGGGGCAGACCTCATCGGCTATTTCTCGCCGCACGAAGGATCCGCGACCGTAGCCTACGGCATTTATGACGTCGCCAAGCCGCCTATGAAGCCTACCGTACGCGCCTCGCGGTCGACCCGGTCGGCCGCCAGAACTACGCGTTTGCAAGGACCGGAGGGTTCATCCGCAGCGAGGACCGCATATTTCTCAAGCTCGCATCGGCACCGCATGCGCCGGCCGGCGGTACCTGAGCTTCGCAATGCCACGCTTTCGGCACGCCCCGCTTCCATCCGCGGCGGAACCGATCTAGCGTCGTTTCGACAGACGGACGGAGGCTCTCTTGTCGATTGTCGTCATCGGCTCCATCAACATCGATCTCGTTGCCTCCGTAAGCAGGCTTCCGGCCGCCGGCGAAACCGTGCCCGGCAGCAACTTCATGACGGCGCCCGGCGGCAAGGGCGCCAATCAGGCTCTGGCGGCATGCCGCGCCGGCAGCCGGACGCGCATGATCGGCGCGGTCGGCAGGGATGCCTTCGCCGCCGAGGCGCTGGCATGCCTGAGCCGGGGCGGCGTCGACCTTGCGGGCGTCCGTGAAGCCGCCGCGGCGACCGGCACCGCGCTCATCCTGGTCGATGCCAGGGGCGAGAACATCATTACCGTGGTTGCCGGCGCCAACGAAACGGTGCTGCCTGGCGACCTCGCGAAGGCGAAGCTGGAAAAGGGCGACGTCGTGCTGCTGCAGCTCGAGATTCCGCTCGCCTCCGTTGCGGCGGCAATCGAAGCTGCCAGGTCTGCCGGGGCCGTGAGCGTGCTCAACACCGCACCTTTCAGGGCGGAGGCAGCACCGCTGCTGGCCAATGCGGACTATGTGGTGGCGAACGAGACCGAGTTCGATCTTTATGCGGCGGCGCTGGCACTCCCCGGCGCGGAACGCGCAGCGCGCATGCGCTCCTTCGTCGAGCGGACGGGCAGGACCGTGATCGTGACGCTCGGCCCGGATGGAGTCGTTGCCTGTTCGCCGGACGGCCCCGTGGCCGTGCCGGCGCTGGCGGTCGAACCGCTCGACACGGTTGGCGCCGGCGACACGTTCTGCGGTTATTTCGGCGCTTGTGTCGACGCGGAACTGGGCCTGGAAACAGCGCTCCGGCGTGCCGCGGCAGCGGCGTCTCTCGCTTGCCAGACGTCCGGCGCCCAGGCAGCGATCCCGCTGGCGCCGGACGTCGACGCGGCGCTTCGGCACCGCTGATTAGGCCCGCACGCTTCAGGCAGGAACGGGAGATTTCAATCTCCCGATCCGCTCGACCAGCAGCCTGAAGAAGCCGTCATGGTCGACGTCGCGGATGTAGGTGGCGTTCTTCGGCCGGCTGGTGACGCCCCACCAATCGGCGACCGTCATGCCCATCGTCAGCTCGGACGTGGTCTCGACCTCGACATTGCAGCAGCGTCCCCTGAACAGCTGCGGGGCAAGCAGCCAGGCAATCACGCACGGATCGTGGAGCGGACCGCCGTCGGTGCCGTATTTCTGCTCGTCAAAGCGTTCGAAGAATTCGAGCATCTCGGCCACCGCCACGCCCACGCGTGTCCCGAGTCCGCGGAAAGCCCTGGTGCGAGCCGCCGTCGTCAGTGCCTTGTGGGTCACGTCGAGCGGCAGCATGACGATGGGCGCCCCCGATTTCAAGACGATGTCGGCTGCGTGCGGATCCACATAGATGTTGAACTCGGCGGTCGGGGTGACGTTGCCGCCCTCGAAGAAGCCGCCGCCCATCAGGACGATTTCCTGGATGCGGGAGGCAATGCGCGGTTCGCGCACGAGCGCGAGCGCGAGATTGGTGAGCGGCCCGAGCGCGCAAAGCGTGACCGAAGCACGTTCCTCCGTCATCAGGGTTTCGATTATGAAATCGACGGCGTGCGCGTCCTGCAGCCGCATCGACGGCTCGGGAAGCTCCGGCCCGTTCAGCCCGGTCTTGCCATGCACCTGCTCGGCGGTGACGAGCTCGCGAAGCAGCGGACGGGTGGCGCCCGCAAACACCAGGGTCTCAGGCCGGCCGGCAAGCTCGCAGATCCTGCGGGCGTTTCTTTCCGTCAGCGCAAGCGGCACATTGCCGCAGACTGCGGTAATGCCCAGAACCTCCAGTTCCGGACTCGCCAGCGCCAGAAGTATGGCGACGGCATCGTCCTGACCGGGGTCGGTATCGATGATTATTTTTCTTCTTCCAGGCATGCGATTCCTTTGCAACGCAACTGTTTTCAAGAACTTGAAACGATCCGCGGGCGGGACCATATCAGCGGTGGCGGGAAAAATGCCATTCGGGTTTTTCCCCAGTATGTCGCTCTGAGAGGACAAGGTAACATGAGCCGGACGACGCCTTTTTCGAGTCCGTTGCTGCTCGGCTTCGACGCGGTGGAGAAGACTCTCGAGCGGCTCGCCAAGAACGGCGAATCGTATCCTCCCTACAATATCGAGCGCCTGTGCAACGCCGACGGGGTTGCCGAGCGATTGCGGATCACCCTTGCGGTGGCGGGTTTTTCCGAGAGCGATCTCGATGTCTCCACCGAGGAGAACGAGCTCGTCGTGCGAGGCCGCCAGTCCGACGACACGGAGCGCGACTTCCTGCATCGCGGCATCGCCGCCAGGCAGTTCCAGCGGTGCTTCGTGCTTGCCGACGGCATGCGCGTGGTCGCAGCAGAGCTCCGGAACGGACTTCTCGCGATCGATGTGGACCGGCCGGAAGCACAGCGACTGGTACGAAAAATAAACATTTCGGTGAAAGGCTGAACAAAGCCGTGCCGGAACCTTTGGCTCTATGGCGGGTTGGTCAAAAGACGCCCCGCAGAAGGAGGCTGACGTGACTGATATCGACGCCAAGCAACAGTATTCGCAGGCGGATCTGGCGCATCTCGGAGAGGGAAGCCTCGCCTATCTGCGCGAGATCGGCAGCGAGGAACTGAAAGGCAAGTTTCCCGGGCTTCCAGAGATTGCGCCCGGATTGAAGCTGTGGGCCCTTTTTGCGGCGAACGGGCAGCCCATACTTCTGTCGGACGCACGCGAGCGGGCGATCGCCGGAGCGCTGGAAAACGAGCTGATTCCGGTGAGCATCCACTGAAGATTCTGGTGAGCATCCACTGAAGACATCGGCGGGCGCTGCCCGTCGAATCTCGTCCTTTCACGCCACGAAAGAAGAGATCCTCGCGGAAAATTGCTGTCGCGTCTCGGCGCGTCAGGCGGCCCGCGAATGGGTATCCGACAGCAGCGCCCGAATTGCCTGGGCATCCCTCGTGCCGCGGACCTTGGCCACCGTATCGGCATCGCGCAACACTCTGGCAATGCGGGCCAGCGCCTTCAGATGATCGGCGCCGGCTCCTTCGGGGGCAAGCAGCAGAAATACCAGGTCGACCGGCTGGTCATCGAGGGCTTCGAAGTCGACCGGGCTGTCCAGCCGGGCAAATACGCCGGTGATGTGCTTGACGCCCGGCAGCTTGCCGTGCGGGATGGCGATGCCGTTGCCCACGCCGGTGGAGCCGAGGCGCTCGCGCTGCAGAATCGTATCGAATATCTCGCGCTCGGGAAGCCCGGTGATGGTGGCGGCACGTTCTGCAAGCAACTGCAGAAGCTGCTTCTTCGAATTCGCCTTGAGCGCCGGCAGGATTGCGGGCACATCGACGAGATCGCTCAGGTCCATTCCAAAATCCTCTGCTTCCGTCGGCCGCCTCCGGGACGCCCGCGCGGGAGTTGTTCCATTGCGTTCAGGCCGTGACGGCCGAGGAGGGGTCGATCCAGCCTATGTTGCCGTCGGCGCGGCGATAGACGATGTTCACCCGGTCGTTGGCATTGCGGAAAACGAAGACGGGACTGTCCTTTGTGTCGAGCTCGACGATTGCGTTGGCGACCGACATCGTCCGAAGCACCACGGTCGATTCGGCGATCACCGCCGGCGCATAGTCTTCCGCCACTTCATCGTCCTCGTCGTCACCCGCGGCGGCCAGCACACGATAGGCCATGTCCGCACCGCGCCCTGCAACGGCGCCGTCATAGGATCGAAGCTTTCGCTTGTACCTGCGCAGCCGCTTCTCGATGCGCTCGCAGGCGGCCTCGAAGGCCGCCGGGGCGTCGTAGGCGCGCCCTTCCGCCTGCAGGCTGATGCCACTGTCCAGATAGATGACGCAGTCGGCCGCGAAGCGCGGACCTGATTTTTCGACCGTGACGTGCCCCGAGAACCCGCCATCGAAGTATTTCGCCACCGCCTCGCCGATCCGGCTCTCGATGCGCGTGCGAAACGCCTCGCCGACCTCCATATGCTTTCCCGATATCCGCAGGCTCATTTCGTTGCCGACCTTCCCTGTCCAGACTCCGGACCCCGGAGTTTATACCCGTGACCGTCGGGCACAAGCTTCGCATCGGCCCCGAGGCCGCATGCAGGTCTGAACGTTCCGGTTGATCACAGCCGTCTCCGGACGGTAAGCATTGAAGCGGCATCGAGCCTGCTCATGCGGGCGGCCTTCTAGTCACTTCACCTGCGCTTGTCAATGAAGCCCGTCTGGCCCTGTCCGGCCGCCGCCAACTTGGCAAAAGAGTGGCTTTTGCTCAGCCGCCGGCGCGCGCTACAGCCTGCTTCTCGCGACGCCGCTGGACCGAGGACGGAATGCTCATGGCTTCCCGGTACTTGGCGACAGTACGCCTGGCAATGTCGATCCCGCTGTCTCTCAGCACGTCGACGATCGCGTCGTCGGAAAGGACTGCGGCCGGCATCTCCGCCGCGATCATCGCCCGTATCCTGTCCCGAACCGATTCGGAGGAATGCGCCTCGCCGCCCCCGGCAGCCGGGATTGCCGGGGTGAAGAAATACCGCAACTCGAACACGCCGCGTGGCGTCAGCATGTATTTGTTGGCCGTCACCCGGCTGACGGTCGATTCGTGCATGCCGATCGCCTCGGCAACGGTCCTGAGGTTAAGGGGCTTCAGGTGGCGCACGCCATGCACCAGGAAGGCGTCCTGCTGTCGAACGATCTCGGTCGCCACCTTGAGGATGGTCCTCGTCCGCTGATCGAGACTGCGGGTCAGCCAGGTGGCGCTCTGCAGGCATTGTGTCAGGAACTCCCTCTCGGCGGGATTTCTGACCCGCCGCGACACCTCCGCATGGTAGACTTGGTTGACCAGCACCCGCGGCAGCGTCTCGGCGTTGATTTCCACGGCCCAACCGCCATCGCCTGCGGCGCGCACCTCGACGTCGGCAACGATCGCGTTACCTGCCCCACCTGCGAAAGCCTGCCCGGGACGCGGATCGAGCGCCCGGATCTCCGACAGCATAGCGAGGAGATCCTCCTCGTCGACGCCGCAAAGTTTCTCGAGCTGGGCAAAGTCGCGTCGCGCCAGGAGATCGAGGTTCTCCAACAGCGCCTGCATCGCCGGATCGAGGCGGTCGCGCTCGGCCAGCTGGAGAGCGAGACAATCGGCAAGGCCGCATGCGAAGATGCCGGCCGGGGAAAACGTCCGGCAGGTCTGGAGCACCTGGCGGACGTCGGCCTCCGGAACTCCCAGGCGTGCGGCCACTTCGGCAATGTCCGCCAGCAAATAGCCCGCCTCGTCGAGTTCGTCGGCAAGCGCCCGCGCCGTTGCCAGCCGGACCGGATCCGAAAAGGTGAGCGCGATCTGTTCGCCCACGTGGGTGCCAAGACTAGGCAGCGCCGCGGCCATATCATCCATGTCGAAAGAATCCGGCCTGCCTTGCCCACCGGAGCCGCCGTTTCCGGCCGACTTCCACTGCGCCGCGAGATCGGGTCCCAGCGGCTGCGTGGTGCCAGGGTCGTCCGGGAACAGGTTTTCGAGGGAACTGCCGAGCTTCTCGGCGATCGCCTCGGCGGAGAAAGCCGGCTCACCGTCGAACCACTCGCCCTCCAGGCCCAACTCCTCCGCTGTGACGGGCTCGATGAAATCCGCTCCATCGCCCGGCTCGGCCCGATCCAGCAGCGGATTGCGCTCGATCTCTTCGTCAACGAAGCGCTCCAGCTCCAGGTAAGTGAGCTGCAGCAGCCTGATCGACTGCATCAGCTGCGGCGTCATGACCAGCGACTGCGACTGCCGTAGCTGCAATTTGGCCGTCAGCGCCATCTGCCGTGTTCCGTGCCCCGCTCCCGCGCCGCTTGCCCGGATTGGCCCAGGGCGTGCTTTTCGCGGGCGCATAAAGACT
>JAJFMR010000312.1 GCA_020696915.1 Rhizobiaceae bacterium
CGCCGGCTCGCCTTACACGCGCTACGTGCCTGTCCCCAACAGCCCGCATGGCATCAACACGGCGCCGGACGGCATCCATGTGGTGGCCAACGGCAAGCTTTCGCCAACCGTGACCGTGTTCGACGTGCGCAAGTTCGACGATCTGTTCGACGACAGGATTCAGCCGCGCGACACGGTCGTGGCCGAACCGGAACTGGGGCTCGGGCCGTTGCATACGGCCTATGACGGCCGCGGCAATGCCTTTACGACGCTGTTCATCGACAGCCAGATCTGCAAGTGGAACATCGAGGATGCCAGGCGCGCCTACGCCGGAGAGGCCGTCGATCCCATCCGCCAAAAGCTCGACGTCCACTACCAGCCTGGCCACAACCACACCTCCATGGGACAGACCAAGGAGGCGGATGGCAAATGGCTGATATCGCTGAACAAGTTCTCCAAGGATCGCTACCTGAACGTCGGTCCGCTCAAGCCGGAGAACGATCAGCTCATCGACATCTCCGGTGACCAGATGGTGCTCGTGCATGACAACCCGACCTTCGCCGAGCCGCACGACGCAACGCTTGTGCATCGCTCGAAGATCGATCCGGTGCATGTCTGGAGCCGCGACGATCCGTTCTTCGCCGATGCCGTGAGGCAGGCGGAGGCCGACGGCATAGATCTGACCGCGGCTGCGGACGTCGTCCGCGACGGCAACAAGGTGCGCGTCTACATGACCTCGGTTGCCCCTGCCTTCAGCCTGGAGGACTTCACGGTGAGACAGGGGGACGAGGTCACCGTCTACGTGACGAATATCGACGACGTCGAGGACCTGACGCACGGGTTCAGCATCATCAACTACGGTATCCAGATGGAGGTGGCGCCCCAGGCGACGGCGTCGGTCACCTTCACGGCGAGCAAGCCAGGCGTCTACTGGTATTACTGTTCCTGGTTCTGCCATGCCATGCACATGGAGATGAAGGGCCGCATGTTCGTCGAGCCGCAGGGCGCATGATGCATGTCGGCATGACGATATCGGGGATGGCGGCGCTGAGCGCCGCCATCCTCGCGCTGCCGGCCTTCGCCGAAACCATCATCCTGCGGGCGGGCGAGGGCGATCTCCAGTCGTTCGCAGACCGAGCGAGGCCAGGCGATGTGCTGCGGCTGGAAGCGGGCGAGCATCAAGGGCCGGTCACCATAAACAGGACAATCACGCTGGAGGGTGAACCGGGCGCGGCGATCGTCGGCAACGGGGAAGGCAGCGTCATTTCGGTCAATGCGCCGGATTCGGTGGTGCGCGGGCTGGAAATCAGCGGCTCGGGGACGGACATAGAAACGCTGGACGCCGGCGTGTTCCTGGCAAAGACGGCGGCGGGCGCGATCGTCGAGAACAACGCCATCTCAGGCAATCTTTACGGCATCCAGATCCACGGAGCGCGCGATGCTATCGCCCGCGGCAACCGCATCGTCGGAATTCGGGAAGGCCGCACCAACGAAGCGGGAAACGGCGTCTCGGTGTGGAATGCGCCGGGCGCGAAGGTCATCCGCAACGAGATCAGCTTCGGCCGCGACGGCATATTCAGCACTGCCAGCAGGCAGAATACGTTTAGCGGCAATCGCTTCGAGAACGTGCGTTTCGCCATCCATTACATGTACACCAACGACAGCGAGATCAGCGACAATCGGTCAGTCGGAAACGCGGTCGGGTACGCGATCATGTATTCCAACAATCTGAAGATCAGCGGCAATTCCTCGGACGGCGACCGCGATCACGGGCTGCTTCTCAACTACTCGAAAGGTTCGAAGGTAACCGGCAATGTCGTGCGCGGACGGTTGCAGCCTCTCGAGAGATGGACGACGGCCGGCCAGCGGGGCGATACGCACGGGATGCCCACGAAGCGGGACGGAGCGGCCGGTGACGCGGAAAGCATGCGGCTGGCGCCCGAGAAATGCGTCTTCATCTACAACGCCAACCGCAACCGCTTCGTCGGGAACTGGTTCGAGAACTGCGCGATCGGTATCCACTTCACTGCCGGATCCGAAGGCAACACGACGTCGGGGAACGCCTTCATCCGCAACCGCACCCAGGTGAAATATGTCGGCACGCGCTACCTTGACTGGTCGGACGCGGGACGCGGCAACTACTGGAGCGACAATCCGGCATTCGATCTCGACGGCGACGGCCTGGGCGACAACGCCTACCGGCCGAATGACCTCGTCGACCGGGTGCTGTGGACCGCCCCGCAGGCCAAGCTGCTCGTCAACAGCCCGGCGGTCCAGGTGCTCCGCTGGGCGCAGAACCAGTTCCCGGCCCTGTTGCCGGGAGGTGTCGTGGACAGCCACCCGCTGATGGCTCCGCCGACGCCACAGGGGCCTGCGCAATGATGGAGACGGTCGGGCTGACGAGGGCGGTGAAGACCTATGGCGAGGTCGAAGCCGTGCGCGGTGTGTCGCTGTCGCTGAACGAAGGGGAGGTCGTGGCGCTCGTCGGCCACAACGGAGCCGGCAAGACGACGCTGATCAAGCTGATGCTCGGGCTGATCCGGCCGACCTCCGGCGAAGTGCGGGTGCTGGGCGAGGATCCGGCGGCCGGGCAATTCGAGGCGCGCCGGCGGCTCGGCTACCTGCCGGAAAACGTGTCTTTCAACATGGCACTGACCGGGCGCGAGACCCTCGGCTTCTATGCTGGCCTGAAGGGCGTGCCGCGGCGCGAGGTCCTGCCGCTGCTCGATCGCGTTGGACTCGCCGCAGCCGCCGACCGGCGCGTGCGCACCTATTCCAAGGGTATGCGCCAGCGGCTCGGCCTGGCGCAGGCACTGCTCGGAGAGCCCCGCGTGCTGCTCCTCGACGAGCCGACGACCGGGCTCGACCCGCAGCTTCGGCGCAGCTTCTACGAGATCGTCGCAAGCTTGCGCAACAGCGGCGCGACCGTTCTGCTGTCGTCTCATGCGCTCACCGAGCTCGAAGGTCGCGCCGACCGGATCGTCATCCTCGACCATGGCCTCAAGATCGCCGACGGCAGCATCGAGGCACTGCGCCGCATCAGCCGCCTGCCGACCGTCATCCGCATCCGCTACGCGGGCGACGGAGCGGGAGCGCCCTTTGCCCGCATGAGAGAGAAGGGGTGGCGCCGGATCAACGGTCACGTGGTCGAGATCGACGCCGCTCCCGAGGAGAAGATCGTGCTCCTGCGCAACGCCGCTTCCGACGCAGGGGTGATCGAGGACCTCGAAGTCGCGCCGCCGACGCTCGACGAGCTCTATGCTCACTTCCTGCGCGATCGGGAGCCCGCACGATGAAGAGCCTGCTGCTCATGGCCAGGAAGGAAATCCAGGAGGGACTGCGCAACCGCTGGGTGCTTGCGACGACGCTGCTGATGGCGGCGCTGGCGCTCACGCTCACCTTTCTCGGCAGTGCGCCGACCGGAAATGTCGGGGCCGGCAGGCTCGACGTGGTGATCGTCAGCCTATCCAGCCTCACCATCTTCCTCGTGCCGCTGATCGCACTCCTGATTTCGCACGATGCCGTGGTCGGCGAGATGGAACGCGGCACGATGCTGCTGCTGCTCAGCTACCCCATCGCGCGCTGGCAGGTGATGCTCGGAAAATTCGTCGGCCACCTGGCCATCCTCGCATTCGCAACCCTCATCGGCTACGGCGCTGCAGTGTTGGCGCTGATCGCCACCGGGACGGATATCGGCGCGGCGAGCTGGTCGGCGTTCCTGGTCATGATCGCGTCCTCGATCCTGCTCGGAGCAGTGTTCGTCGCCATCGGCTATCTGGTGAGCGCGATGGTCGGCGAGCGGGGCACGGCCGGCGGAATAGCGATCGGCATCTGGCTGCTCTTCGTGCTGATCTACGACACGGCGCTGCTCGGTCTGCTTGTGTTCGACCAGGGGCAGACGGTCACCGCGGGGCTGCTCAACGCGCTTCTGCTGCTCAACCCGACCGACGCCTATCGACTTCTCAATCTCGGTTCGGGCAGTGTCAGGGAGCTCGCCGGAATGAGCGGCGTGGCGGAAAATACGGCGCTCGCTCCCGCCGTGCTGGTCGCGGCGCTGGCCTTGTGGGCGCTCATCCCGCTCTCCGCCGCGACCCCACAGCCCTTCGCGTTGACGGCGGATGCGATCGGCCGCTATTGCGGGATGAATGTGCTGGAGCATGCCGGTCCCAAGGGGCAGATCATCCTCGGGCAAATTCCGGAACCGATCTGGTTCTCGTCGGCGCGTGACGCGGTGGCGTTCACGATGCTGCCGGAGGAACCCAAGAACGTCGCCGCCATCTACGTCTCGGACATGGCCAGGGCGCCGAGCTGGGAAGAGCCGGGGGCCGAGAACTGGATCGATGCCAATGAGGCCTGGTTCGTTATCGGCAGTTCGGCCCGAGGCGGGATGGGAGCGGAAGAGGCCGTGCCGTTCTCGACCGAGAATGCGGCGTCGGCCTTCGCAAAAAAGAGCGGCGGCGAGGTCGTTCGCTTCGCCGACATTCCGGCCGACTACGTGCTGGGGGAGGCCGGGAGCGATCCCGAGGCGGATCCGGCCCACACGGGACATTAGCCGAGGATGCATGTCATGGCTCCACCCCTCACTCGCAGACGTTTCATCGGCATCACGGCAGCGGCGGCAGGCCTGAGCCTCCTTCCCTGCGGATGGTCCGGAGCGGCCGAGGCCAACGTCGTCACGTGGCATGGCCAGGCGCTCGGCGCGCCCGCCACGCTGCTCATCCACCACCACGACCGGGCCACGGCCGAACGCCTTGCGGAGAGAACCGCCGTCGAGGTCGCACGGCTGGAACGCGTGTTCAGCCTCTACCGGGACGATTCAGCATTGGCGGAACTGAACCGGATCGGCGCGCTCGCAGCGCCTCCATCCGACCTGGTCGATCTGCTCGGCCTGTGCGCAACCTTCCGGGCATCCACCGGTGGTGCTTTCGATCCGACGGTGCAGCCGCTGTGGATGCTTTATGCACGCCATTTTCAGGCGCCCGGAGCGGATCCCGCCGGTCCCGCGGCAGACCGCCTTCGCGATACGGTCGCCGGTGTCGGTTTCGACAAGGTCGAGGTCAGTCGTAACCGGATTGCCTTCTCTCGCCCGGACATGGCGCTGACGCTCAACGGCATCGCGCAAGGCTATATCACCGACCGCATCGTCGACCTGCTACGCCGAGGCGGGATCGCCAGCAGCCTGGTCGACATGGGTGAGATCCGGGCAATCGGCGCAAGGCCGGACGGGGCGCCCTGGACGGTGGGCGTCGCTGGCTCGCCCGCGGCTCCGATTGCACCGGACAGGCTGGAGATCGTCGACAAGGCGGTTGCGAGCTCGAGCCCGGACGGCTTTCACTTCGATGCGGCCGGGCATTTCAATCACCTCCTCGATCCCCGCACCGGTCTGCCGTCGCGGCGCTGGCGTGGCGTGACGGTCGTTGCCTCCGATGCCGCAACCGCCGACGCGCTGTCGACCGCCTTCAGCCTGATGGAGGCAGGACCGATCGCCGATGTGAAGCGGTTGCACGGCCTGGCTCGGATACGCCTGACCGATGGCGAACGAACATTCACCCTGTGAGGTCCCGGTTCCGACCGCTTTGCCGTGCGGGATGACCCGATGAGCAACATGCACAAGGACTGGGACGATCTCAGATATTTCCTCGCAGTGGCCCGCGCCGGCACGCTTTCGGGCGCGGCCCGCACGCTTGACGTCAACCATTCGACGATCTTTCGCCGCATCGCCGCATTCGAGGAGCATCTGGGGGTGCGTCTGTTCGAGCGGCTGCCGAATGGCTACGTCCTCACACCGGCCGGCGGGCAGATGCAGAAGGTCGCCTTGCGGATCGAGGACGAGATCGCGTCGCTCGATCGGCGGCTGGCCGGCCAGGACAACCGGCTGACGGGGACCGTTCGCATCACCACCATCGACATGCTTGCGATCGGCGTTCTGCCCCGCCATCTCGCCGTGTTCCGCGCCGCCTATCCGGACATCGAGATCGACCTTACGATCTCCAACTCGCTCCTCAGCCTGACCAGACGTGAAGCCGACGTCGCGCTGCGCGTCTCCCGCGATCCGCCCGAGACACTGGTCGGCCGCCGCGTCAGCCGCCTCGTCTTTGCCGTCTACGGCTCGCCTGACTATTGCGCACGACGGGCAGAGTCGGAACTCGGCAGGCATGACTGGATTGGCTTTGATTCCGAGCACGCTGCACTCGAGCGACGCTTCGCCGAATTTCTTCCCGCGGTCCGGCCTGTCCTCAAGGTCAATTCGGTTGCCGTGGCGATCGCTGCCGCCCGGGCCGGAATCGGATTGGCCGTGCTGCCCTGCGGCCTGGCGGACATGGAGCATGACCTGCATAAGGTTGCCCCGCTTCCTGACGAGTTCACGCTCGATCTGTGGCTGTTGACCCATGAAGATCTGAGAACGACGGCGCGCATTCGCGCCGTGCTCGACTTCGTGGCCGACAGGTTCTCGGCGGAGGCCGATCTGTTCGGGGGAATGCGCCCCGAAGCGTGGCGTGACCGCCGTCCTCGGCGCGAAAGCCTACCGGCGGCCGTCTGACGGCCGCCGGATAAACGCTTCAGAGCGCGATTGGCTTCCACTCCGGATGGTCGAAATGCTCGCCATAGGTGTTCAGCGCTTCGATGACCGCTGTCGTCCCCGCCAGGCCGCTGCCCGGGGTCCGCAACTGCTCGATGCCTTCGAGCAGGTGTGCAAGCACGAGGTGGAGCTGCTGATCCGGCTCTTCCGGGAGCTTGCAGTTCTCGACGATGTAGTTGACCTGGGCCTCGGCGCCGTCGGCGAGCGCGGCATATTGCGCGCCGTCCAGCCTGTCGCCGTGGATGTCTGCGATCACCGCCTCGAAAGTCTGGCGGATCGCCGACATGCCGGTTCGCAACGCTTCATCGGTCTCCCATTTGGCGCCCTTGTTCAGGGACAAGGTCATTTCGGCGGCATTGCCGTGCGAGTGGGCATCCTGGGCGATTGCGACCGCCGGAAGCGCGACGAGCGAACCGGCCAGGATGAGCGGGATCAGGTGGATGCGTGGGGTCTTCACGGGAAAATTCTCCTTCTGTGCGTCCGACGCTCCGGTCGTTCCGGTTACTGTCAGCCGCTGTTGTAACCGGAATCTAGGCAGGCGGCCGCCCGGCGATAATTCGCAAAAGGCGAAAGGTCCCTTTGCGAAAATGCACATGCGAACCGGGCGGCATTGGCATCGAGTTCCTGGCCGACAGGCCGCTCGATCGACTGCCGAACAGCGCCGGCCTCAATTTGGTCATAGCGCGACAACGAAGCCGCCGCCCTGCCCGGTCCACCCGTCGCGTCTGCCGGCTCATGCCCGGGCGAGCGCGATCTCGATCCCTTCGAGAGAATGTCCGGTGAGGTTTCTTGCGAGTTCTCCGACCAGTTTCGAGGAGACCGCCTCGTGGAGGTGCAGGCGCATCTCGCCCAGCGT
>JAJFMR010000027.1 GCA_020696915.1 Rhizobiaceae bacterium
ACCCGATGTGCCCGCCTATTTCCCTCAGGAGGAAAGGCCGGAAGCCCGCAGACGCTCGACGACGCGATCGGCCATGCGCACGCAGCGAACGCCGTCGAAGGGGAAAAGGTCAGAGAAGCCGGCGGAGAGCCGCTTCTCGACGGCCGCGCGTACCAGGCGCCGGGCCCGATGCAGCCGCGTCTTCACCGTCTCCGGCTTCAGGGAGAGCTGATAGGCGGTTTCCTCGGTGCTCATCTCCTCGACGTCCCGAAGGATGAAGACAGTGCGGAAGGCCTCCGGCAGATCGTCGATGATCCGCTCGAGCAGGTCCCGCACCTGCCTGCGGCCCAACTCGGCATCGGCTGCCTCGGGCGCCAGCGAGGTCGGAAGCCTGATCACCGAAGCCAACCCCGCGGAGCTGTCGAGCACTGAAAGTTCGGCCGTCGCACGGCGCTGGCGCACGCGCCCAAGCGCCTCGTTGAGCGCGATGCGCGTAATCCATGTCGAAAACAGGGATTCCCCACGAAACAGGTCCAGTTTCGTGAATGCCCTGAAATAGGTCTCCTGCACGACATCTTCGGCCTCTTCATTGCTGGCAACGATGGAGCGGGCAACCCGGAACAGACGCTTGTTGTTGCGCCTGACCAGCGCGCGTATGGCGGTCTCGCTGCCCTGTCGAGCGGCGTCGACCAGTTGCCGGTCGCTTTCGGATTCCAGATCCCGCTCTTTGAGCATCACTGCCGTTCGCATTCATCGTTTCCCTGTTGGGCATCTCCGCTTTGTCGCGGAAATGCTCTATTTGCTTTGTCTATACAATTCCCGACGCAAAGCCGCTGCGCACTTTTCCTGGAAATGCTTATGCCGCGTGCGCCTTCAGAGATGCGCCATGCTGCTGTGACCTCTTGTTTGCGCATCAAAGTTTATCGACCCTAAGCCTGCCGCCGCACGATCCCGCGCGCCAGGATCTCCTCGATGGACGGGAATCCGTCCAGGGCGACATCTGGCAGGGGGACCAGGTCCGCGCCGGCCGACCCCGGCGCATCGTGCGCGGCCGGCCTGCCGACCACAATGCGCCCTACCATTCCCGCATGCTCGTGCGGCACGCAGTAGTAATCATAGACGCCTTCGACCGGGAACACCGCCGAAAAAGCTTCGTCGGGCAGCAGATAGTCGGAGTTGAAGGGCTTGGCCGCGGCCGGGATCCTGAGGGGCCTTTCGAAAACATCCGGATGATAGGCTGTCACCGTATGCGAATTACCCTTGTCCCGGTTCGTCCAGCGCACCGTCTGGCCCGGCCTGACGTGGAGGCCGACCGGATCGAACCAGACATGTGATCCGTCGGCATTGCCCTGCATGCCCACTTCGATAACCTCATCGCCGGAAGCACGGGCCGATCCAGCCAGGAGGACGGCGAGGGAAGCCCCGCCGTACCCCAGCACACGCCTGCGCGTGATGATCATTGCGCGACCTTGGCCTCGTCGCTCGAGGCTACATGCCAAAGGACGACATGGACGTGCGGCTCCTCGACGCCTGGATGCCCGGCATTGTAGTAGACGTCGACATGGTCGACGTTGCCGCCAGGTGCCGCAAGGTCTTCGAAGCGCTTGTCGGGATTGAGATCCTTTATCGGCAGCATGTAGATCGTGCTGACTATCGCGCCGTCGTGATCATAGGCGAGGAAAGGCCCGGCCGGCAGGCTCGCAGGGTCGACGAAAAGCTGGCCCATGCCGGGGAGGAAGTCGGGCAGCTTGACAAGGCTGCTCACAGCCTTGAACTCGCCGGCCGGCGGAGCCTTGGCTATGTTTTCGGGAACATCATGCGCCAGCGCCGGGAACGAGGCCGCAGCGAGCATGGCAAACGCGACGGGGACGGTTTTCATGTCTCAAAACTCCTTTGTTGTCGCTCCGCATTGCGGAACGTGAAGATTGGATGGAGGGGGGACCGAAAGGTTCCCGAAAATCGCCCGGCCGGCCCTCGTGAGCCCGTCACTCGCCTTCGGTGGCGACCACGCTCCAGACCGGGCTGCGGGCGGCAAGCCGGCGCGAGAAGGTCCAGACATCGGTCATCTCCACGACCTGGCCTGGGTCGCCGCGGAGCAGCGAACCGTCACCCCCATAAGTCGCGCAGACCGCGTCGGAGGTGAAGCGAACGACGATTTCCGCCGCGCCGCCTTCAGTCGTGGCGCCGAGGATCTCGGCGGCTCGCAAGCCGACAAAGCTGAAGTCGCGCCGTTCGCCGCGCGTCCTGCGTGTCGAAATCGCCTCGATGAAATCGCCGGCGACGCAGGGATCCAGCAGTGCGTCGACAGTTGCCAGATTCTCGGCGCCATAGGCGGTGACCACGCGTTCATAGGCGACGGCAGCGCCGGCAAGGAAGGAGCTCTCGTCGAAAGCTGGATCGGCGGCACGGATTGCCGGGAGCCCATGCGCAGGTTGCGCCGGCTGGGGCTGGCTCGGCACCGGGTGCGAAGCCGTGGAACGGGTGGCCGGCTGCAGTGGGGCAACGACGCCGGAGAAGATCGAGCTCGGCCAGGTCGCCGCCTTTTTTCCTTCGGATTTGTGATGGTGATCCGGCGGCGGGGGCTGCGACCAGATCCTGAGCAACTGCCAGTAAAAGACGATGATCGCAACCGTCAGAAGGTGATGCGAGGGATCATAGGCTTCTGTCATGTGTGCTGCTCCTGGAACGGAGCGTTCCGCCCCGCATGAAGGGCGGAACGCTCATCCTTTTGCCCGATGCGCGGAAGCGCGGTGAACTGATGAAAAGGTGGCGGCGAGGACAGTGTCCACTCGAGCGTCGTCGCCCCCTCGCCCCAGGGGTTTCCCGACGCGACCCGCCGGCGAAGGAAGGCCTCGGCGATGGTGACGAAGAACACCAATAGTCCGGCCGCGGAAATGTAGGAACCGATCGACGAGACGAGATTCCAGCCGGCGAAAGCATCCGGGTAATCGGCGTAGCGGCGGGGCATGCCTGCCATGCCGAGGAAGTGCTGCGGGAAAAACACCAGGTTGACGCCAACGAACATCAGCCAGAAGTGCAGGTTTCCCAGGGCTTCGCTGTAGAGGTAGCCGGTCATTTTCGGGAACCAGTAGTAAAAGGCGGCGAAGATCCCGAAGGCGGCGCCCAGCGAGAGCACGTAGTGGAAATGTGCCACGACGTAGTAGGTGTCGTGCAGGATACGGTCGACGCCTGGGCTGGCCAGCACGACGCCCGTCACGCCGCCGATCGTGAACAGAAGCACGAAGCCCGTCGCCCACAGCATTGGTGTTCTGAAACTTATCGAACCGCCCCACATCGTGGCCAGCCACGAGAAAACCTTGATGCCGGTCGGCACGGCAATGACCATCGAGGCAAAGGCGAAGTAACGTTGCGATTCGAGCGACATCCCGACCGTGTACATGTGATGGGCCCAGACGACGAAGCCGATCACCCCGATTGCAACCATCGCATACGCCATGCCCAGATAGCCGAAGATCGGCTTGCGGGAGAAGGTCGAGATGACGTGGCTGATAATGCCGAAGGCGGGAAGGATCATGATGTAGACTTCGGGATGCCCGAAGAACCAGAACAGATGCTGGTAAAGAACGGGATCGCCGCCGCCGGCCGGATCGAAAAACGTCGTGCCGAAATTGCGGTCGGTCAGAAGCATCGTGATCGCGCCGGCCAGCACCGGCAGGGAGAGGAGCAGCATGAAGGCGGTGACCAGCATCGACCAGGCGAACAGCGGCATCTTGTGAAGCGTCATGCCCGGCGCCCGCATGTTCAGGATCGTGGTGATGAAGTTGATCGCGCCGAGGATGGAGGATGCCCCCGACAGATGGATCGACAGGATCACGAGATCGACCGAAGGGCCGGGCTGGCCCTGCGTCGAATAAGGCGGGTACAGTGTCCAGCCGCCGCCATGTCCGAACCCACCCGGGGCCCCGGGAAGAAACAGCGACAAGACGAAAAGGAGGAGTGCGACGGCCAGCAGCCAGAACGAGATGTTGTTCATGCGCGGGAAGGCCATGTCCGGGGCACCGATCATGATCGGCACGAACCAGTTGCCGAAGCCGCCGATCAATGCCGGCATTATGACGAAGAAGATCATGACCAGGCCGTGCGAACTGGCGAGCACGTTGTAGAGGTCAGGATTGGCGAAAAACTGCAGGCCGGGTTCCTGCAGTTCCATGCGCATGGCAACAGACAGACCCGTTCCCAGAACACCGGCCAGCCCGGAGAGCACCAGATAAAGCGTGCCGATGTCCTTGTGATTGGTCGAAAAAAGCCAGCGGGCCGGAGATGGCGGCCTGGGATCGTGAGGCGCCGTCCGTTCCCTGTCCATGATTTCGAATACCTCCTTGCTTGTGGCCGACTTTGCCCTGAGGCATTCCTCAGGCCGTGCCGTCCGTGACGATCACGTTCATCGGAATGTCGTGCGGTTGCGGGTAGATCGTCTCTAATCTGGACTCCGCGTAGCCGACGCCGATCACCAGCGGCTTGCTGTTCATTGCGGCGAGCGTCCGGTCGAAGAAGCCGCCGCCATAGCCCAGCCTGTACCTGTCGCGGTCGAAACCGACGCCCGGCGCAATGACGATGTCCGGCTCCACCGGGGGCCCGCCTGCGGGGACGAGAATGTTCCAGGCGCCGCGTTCCAGCCTGTCGCCGGGCGACCATATGCGGAATTCCAGCGGCCAGCCTTTCCGGATCACCACAGGCAGTGCGATGCGCGCGCCGCGGGCCATGGCGTCCCTCTGCCAGTCGCGCAGGTCGGGTTCGCAGCGAAATGGCCAGTAGGCAGCAACGACGAGCCCGTCGATATCGCCGGCCGCGCGATCGATACCTTTGCCGATCCGCTTCGACCTGGTTCGGCGGTCGCCGGCGGTCATGAGCAGACGTTGATCGAGCAGGCGCTTGCGCTCGGCCTTGCGCCACCGGACGACATCAGTCCAGGCGTCAGTCCTCAGCGGTATGCCGACGTAATCGGGACTGAGCTCGTGCATGAAGCAGGGCGGGGAGGAACATTCGACGATGGTGTCGTAAGGATGGTCTTTATCCGAACTCATTGCCTTGACCGGAATGGATCAGCTTTTACGACAACGTTGCGGCAAAGGCAGACATAACGCAAACGGAATTAGATGTATAATGAGTGCAATATAAATGCACCGACGGCGGTCGGTCTGCAACAGGTGAAATGCTGCTAATCTCTGGAAAGCAGAACTTCCCTCAGAACGACGGCGTCGTTGTGGAGTTCGTCGCGGGCTCCAAATACCAGGGTCACCGTCCCGCGGCGGGCGAGGTCGTGCAAGTGGCCGAGTTCTTCGGCATGCCGGCTGATCTCCACACCGTAGCGGCGGCGAAATTCTTGCCACCGCCTGGGATCGTGGCCGAACCATTTCCGCAGCTCTGTGCTTGGCGCAAGCTCCCGGGCCCAGTAGTCAATGGCGGCGTCCGACTTCCTGATGCCACGCGGCCAGAGCCTGTCCACCAGGACTCTCGTCCCGTCCTCGGGGGAAGCGGGTTCATAAGCGCGCTTGAGCCTGACCGTCGTCACGATCGACCTTGTTCCACAGACGCCGCCTCGGTTCTCAGGGATCCGGGTGCCCGAGGCGATGGTGAGCCAGTGCGCGCGGAAATAGACGTCCATGGCAATGCTGGCAACCGGAACCTATTGACTTTTGAACGCAAGTTTTCTGCTATCATTGGCATGGACATCGAGCTTGCCCGCACCTTTCTAGAGATTGTCGCCAACGGCAGCTTCGTTCGCGCGTCGGAGCGGCTGAACGTCGGCCAAACGACGGTCAGCGCGCGGGTTCATACTCTCGAGCGCTTGCTCGGCCGCCCGCTGTTCGTCAGGCACAAGGGCGGCGCAACACTGACGCCGGCCGGCGAGCAGTTCCTGCGCCACGCGCCGATGTTCGTCCAGATATGGGAGCGCGCCCGTCACCAGGTCGCCGTGCCGCCCGGCCGCCGCGCCGTGCTGACGGTCGCAAGCGAGGTCAGCCTCTGGCAGCCGCTGCTGCTCGACTGGGTGACGTGGATGCGACGGTCGCTTCCGGACATCGCGCTGCGCGTCCATGTCGACGTTCCTAAGGATCTCATCGACCAGGTGGCGTCAGGTTTTGTCGACGCTGCCATCATGTATGCACCTTCACACCGGCCGGGACTGAAGATCGACCTCCTGCTCGAAGAGAAGCTCGTGCTGGTGACCACCGATCCCGAAGGGCGGCTCCTGAGCGGCTCGCAGTATGTCTATATGGACTGGGGCGCCGACTTCACGCTCCAGCACGGGATGAATTTTCCCGACATCACCCCGGATCTTTCCATGGATCTCGGTCCGCTGGCGCTCAGCTATGTCCTGTCCAGTGGCGGCTCAGGCTACTTCAGGATGAGCGCCGTCCAGCCGCATCTCGCCACCGGGCGGCTCCGCCTGGTGCCGGAGACGCCGCACTTTTCCTATCCGGTCTACGTGGTTCAGTCGGCCAGTGCGGATGCCACCGTCGTTGGGCCGGCCCTTGCCGGGCTGCATACTTTGTCCGGGAGCAAGGCGGAGGCCTGACGCGGGCCAGGCGGCGTTACGGTCATACGGCTACAATCGGGAAGTCGAGAAGGACGCGGTGATCCTCGACGCGCCGAACGCCCGGCACATTCTCGCAGAGCACCAGCGAAGCCTTCCGCTCCTGCTCCGACTGAACAGTCCCCCAGAACGATACGACGCCATCGGCTACGGTGAAGTTGACCGCCCCCGCACTCGGCCAAATCTCATGATCGAGAGAATCTCGGATCTGATCGCGGATGGCGCAGTCGCCGGAGACCGCGGCGCTCCCGCCGAGATGCGTCGTGACGGCGAGCGCACGGACCAGATTGGCCCGGCTGACGATGCCGACGATATGGCCGGAACGCATGACCGGGACACGCTTTATGCGCTTCTTCTGGAGCAGTTCTGCAATCTCGCTGAGCGGCGTCGTTTCGGCAACGGTCTCGACCTCCGTGGTCATCACGTCGACGACGCGGGTCGAGTGTTCACGCGTGTATTCTGCGGCGAGAGCGGCATTGTCCCTGAACAGGTTGAGCCACCAGGAACGCGGCCTCGCGGTCGTGCCGATCTCGGCGCGACGGACCAGATCACCCTCGCTGACGATGCCGACGACCTTTTTCCCATCCACGACCGGCACGGCGCTGATCCCGTGCATGGCTAGAAGATCGGCCACCTCGCTGACGGTGCTGCCGGTGTCGACGGCGACAACCTGGGTGGTCATGACATCCCTGGCTCGCAGCATTTCTGCATCTCCTTGGTTATGACGGACCATCAGCGTTCTGCCCGCGCTCCGTCCGTCTACGGACGCTCCGCGATAGTAGGACACCGCCCGCTGAAGTTCCTTGGCGTGGAAGGCGAACGCCTCGACTGCGTCCCCGGCGGCAGCCGCGAACCGCCCCAGTCTGGCGGCTTTTTGAAAGAACCAGGGCGCGGGCAGTCCGCCGCCCAGTGCGCTCACGGCGAGCGCTGCAACGAAGGGCCGCCCGGCGACGGCGTCTTCTTCCATCAATCCTTCGAGGGGCGTCCTGAGCGGACTGGCTCCGGGACGTTCGGTGAGCGAAAGCAGCGCAATCAGCCGCCTGTACGTGATCGGCAATCCAATGCATGCCTGGCTCGTCAATTCACGCTGGAGTCGTACGCCGAGCAGGCGCTCATCCTTTTGTGGCGCAAGGGGCGCAGCAGCCGCCGCGTTTTCGAGAAACGTCGCTAAGGGGCTGGCACGCCCTTTGGGTGGGTTTTGCAACAACATTGCCGGACCGTCGTTCTGGCGGCGCCGACAGCTTTTCGGACTCTGGTTCGCAGTGCCAACCCGCCGGTTGCAACCGACCCGCCAATCCATATTCCCACCGATGAACCAAGCCGTCCAGCGAAATTCATCGCCGTTTGAACTCAATATTTTTGCATTCACTGGCTCTGTGCCTGGAACAAGGTCGCTGTCAGAGTCAGGTTCGCCCTCGAAGGTGAGCCCGCTGATTTAACCTTGGAGCACAGGCTGCCCTGTGTCCGTTGGCAACTCCGCAGGAGCCGCGCTTCGGCGGTGCAATTCGTTTGATATCGCGTCCGCTTCGACGTTAGACGTGACCTGCGATCTTTTCCCGGATCGAAACAGGCGGGAGGCGCCGTTGAGCGACGAGCAAGGAACGACGTTCGGCGCCGGAGCGACCGACAGCAATCCGGACATCTACGATGAGGACGGGGTTATCCGTCCGAATTTCGTCATGCATGTCGCGGCGGCGATCGCCGATCGCGATACGCTGGCTCTGGGGCGGGATGTCGGCAGGCTGCACCAGTCCGAGCTTGGCGACCTCCTCGAAGCGCTGCAGCCGGAGCAGCGCCGGGCGCTCGTCGACCTGCTCGGCAGCGATTTCGATTTCAGCTCGCTTACCGAGGTCGATGAGGCCATTCGCCTCGACATCGTCGACAACCTGCCCAACGAGCAGATCGCGCTGGCGGTGCAGGAACTCGATTCCGACGATGCCGTCTACATCCTGGAAGATCTGGACCAGGAGGACCAGGACGAGATCCTGGCGCAACTGCCGTTCACCGAAAGGGTCAGGCTGCGCCGGTCGCTGGCCTATCCCGAAGAAACCGCCGGCCGGCGCATGCAGACCGAATTCGTGGCCGTGCCGCCGTTCTGGACGGTCGGGCAGACGATCGACTACATGCGCGAGGACAAGGACCTTCCCGACCGTTTCAGCCAGGTCTTCGTCATCGACCCGGCTTTCAAGCTGGTCGGGGCGGTCGACCTCGATCAGATCCTGCGCACCAAGCGGACGGTCAGGATCGGAGACGTGATGCACGAAACGAGGCACGCGATTCCGGCCACTATGGACCAGGAGGAGGCAGCGCGCGAGTTCGAGCAATACGACCTGCTCTCGGCAGCCGTGGTTGACGAGAACGACCGACTGGTCGGCGTGCTGACAATCGACGACGTGGTCGACGTTATCCAGCAGGAGGCCGAGGAGGATCTGCTGCGCATGGGCGGGGTCGGCGACGAGGAGCTTTCGGACACGATCGTGGCAACCTCTCGTTCCCGGGTCCCCTGGCTGCTCGTCAATCTGGTGACCGCCTTCGTCTCGGCGTCGGTGATCAGCCTTTTCGGCGCGACGATCGAACAGATGGTGGCGCTGGCGGTGCTGATGCCGGTCGTTGCCTCGCTGGGCGGCAACGCCGGCACCCAGACCATGACCGTCACAGTGCGGGCGCTGGCCACCCGCGATCTCGACATCTACAATGCCGGCCGCGTCATCAGGCGCGAGGTGATGGTCGGTCTCCTGAACGGCGCCGTCATTGCCACGCTGCTCGGGGCAGTTGCGGCGATCTGGTTCCAGAATGCCGATCTCGGCCTGGTCATCGCTTCGGCGATGGTCGTCAACATGTTCGCGGCGGCGCTCGCCGGCATTCTCATTCCGCTTTTGCTCGACCGGTTTGGCGCCGACCCGGCGATCTCGTCGTCGATTTTCACGACGATGGTCACCGACGTCATCGGCTTCCTGGCATTCCTCGGACTGGCCAGCTGGTGGCTGGATCTGCCGTCGTGAACAATTGACTTTTACGTAATCCCCGAGTAGCTATTCCGGGCCCGATGAGGGTGAGATGAGAATGTCCATGCGGGAATTCTATTCGATCACCGAACTCACCCGCGAATTCGACATCTCCACACGCACGCTTCGCTTTTACGAGGACGAGGGACTGATACAGCCGGTCCGACGCGGGCGCACGCGCCTCTTCAGACCCTCCGACCGGCATCTCATCCGGCAGATCATGCGCGGCAAGCGCCTCGGATTCTCGATCAGCGAGATCCGCGAGATCGTCCAGATGTACAAGGAGCCGCCGGGCGAGGTGGGGCAACTCAAGCTGATGATCCGCCGCATCGACGAGAAACGGGAGAATCTGCGCCAGAAGCGGCGCGATCTCGAAGAGACGCTCGCCGAACTCGACCTGGCCGAGGAAGCCTGCGTCGAGCGCCTGGCCGAACTGGGCGTCAAGACCTGAGCGGCGGGCCGGGCTCCGTAGTCTCCGTCTTGCACCTTTTGTGTCAGATCCAGCGGCGAACGCGCTTTGCGTAGTCGCGGTACTTCTTGCCGAATTTCTCGGTCAGGATCCTTTCCTCGCCTTCGATCGCCGCCTTTTGCGTTGCAAAGGATGCGACCAGCGCCATGAGCAGGAACCAGGCATTTCCGGAGATCAGTCCGATGCCGACCATCAGCAGCGTATCGGCAAGGTAGATCGGGTTCCTGCTCAACGAGAAGGGCCCGCCTGTGACGAGGTGATCCGGCATGCGATTCGGGTGGACCGTCGTTTTGGCGCGGGTCATGGCGCGCACCGCCGTGACGAAGAGTGCCGCGAAGGCCAGGACGGCGAGCCAGCCGGCCGCAAAGAGCATCTCGGACAGGGGCCACCCCAGCCATGGCAGAGGATAGAACCAGCCGAGTATCGCGGCGACGGCGATAGCCGACACGTAGATGAGGGGCGGCAGCGGCAGCCATCCCGCCCTGGCCCGAACTTCGGTCACTCTCTTCCTCCCTCGTCGATTGCGCCTTCGGCTTCGGCCATGCACATGCCCGTCACCTCCTCGATTCTGTCGCCGAGGCTGACGTCGCCACTCCCGGCCACGACCTCGTCGAGCAGGTCTTCACGCCTCAGCGCATCGAGGACGCATCCACAATAGCGCGTGCAAAAGGCGATGTCGCGCACCGGCGTGCAGGACGCCTGGCACGAGCGGCCGACAGCTTCCTCCGGGCTTTCGGGGCTCGCCGGGATGGCTTGCGAAAACAGCCAGATCCCGGCGATCAGCAGCGGCTGATGGACGAGGTAGAAAGCCAGGCTGTGCCGTCCGGCAAGCATGAGTGGCCGCGCCGAACTGGGGGCGGGAAGTGCCGCGAGGCGCGGCAGCAGGCCTGAGCGTCGGGCCAATCCCGCGGCCGCGATGCCTGCAAGGACGGCGCCGAACCACGGGAAGACCGGGACATAGTCGTTCGAGCGGGGGTTTGCGGTCGACAGGCCGAGCCACCACCAGGCCGGGTGGTCGAAAAACGCGGATCGGAGAAAGTGCGGGGCGGCGATGACGGCGACCGCCGCGGCCAGGTTCAACATCCAGGGCAGCCTCAGGAACAGCAGTCCGATCAGGCTGGCGAGCGCAATCTGATGCAGGATGCCGAAGAAAATGAAAGCTTTCGGCACCGCGATCCAGGTGGCGAGCGAGATTGCCGCCGCAGCACCGCCGATCATCGCGAGGCGTCGCCAGAACCCAGGCCAGCGGACGCCGTGGCCATGGGCGAGGAAGAGGCTGACGCCGACCAGGAACAGAAAGCTCGACGCGATGCTGCGCGCGAAGAACTTCCAGCCCCCAGCAGCCGTCGTGCCGGCCTGCACATAGGAGAAGAACTCCAGGTCCCAGGTGAAATGGTAGACCGCCATCGCCGCCAGCGCAGCGCCACGAGCCAGGTCGATCAACTCGATGCGCGCCTTCAACCCGCTTCCGTCCCTTGTCCGGTCCATGGCTACCCGTGCCTTTGCGGCTGATGCTTACCCATGGCACCGATAGAGCAGGTTGCATGCGGATCAAATCTTTCTGTGTCTGGCGGGCCGACGGCGAGGTTAGGGGAGGCTGGCTCCGGAGGGTTCCGCCGCTGTAATCGCCATGGCGGTCTGCCGGTGATTTTCCGCAATGGCGGTTTGCCAAGTCGGTTTTCTATCCTATAGTCGCTCGCGTCGACGGTTCCGGAAGGACCAGAGGGAATGCGGTGCGGGCAGTCTGCCCCAGGCCGCGGCTGCCCCCGCAACTGTAAGCGGTAGCCGTCCCCGAATGCCACTGAAGCTTGCTTCGGGAAGGCGGGGAGGGTGCAAATCCGCGAGCCAGGAGACCTGCCGCCGACGGGAAATTTTCTGGGTGCCCTCGGGTGGAGGGTGAAAGGACGCTATTGCGATGACCACGGCTTCTCAGTCTCTCGCCATCTCCGGCGCCGCGCGCGCAACGCAACTCGCAATGGCTGCGCTGCTCGGCGTCTTCATCGTCGGGTTCCTCGGCTTTTCGCCTATGGAAGTCGTGCACAACGCCGGCCATGACTATCGTCATTCCATGGCGTTTCCCTGCCACTGACGGAAACTCCCTCGCATGACGCTGTTTCGCAACGTCGTGTTCGTCGCGGCGCTCGCTGGTCTGTTGGCGGGTCTGGTGCTTGCGGCGCTCCAGAGCTTTGCGACCGTTCCGCTGATTATTGAGGCCGAAGCCTTCGAGAATGCCGGCGGTCCACTGCATGACCATGGCGACGCCCCGTCGGGGGCGGCGGACGGGTCGTTGCACGAGCACGGAGAGGATGCTTGGGCGCCGTCGGACGGGTTCGAGCGTTTTGCGTTTTCCGGCGTGGTAAATGTGGTTACCGGCATCGGCTTTGCGCTCCTGCTCGTCGTCGCGTCCGAAATGGCGGGCGGAATGGCCGGCTGGAGGCAAGGGCTCATGTGGGGATTGGCAGGCTTTGGCGTCTTCACGCTGGCCCCGGGCCTCGGCCTGCCGCCGGAGCTTCCAGCCATGCCCGCGGCCGACCTCCTCGACCGTCAGACCTGGTGGCTGGCTACCGTCATCGCGACCGCGACGGGTCTGGCGCTGATCGCGTTCAAGGGCGGGTTGACGTGGTCGCTGGCGGGACTGGCGCTGATCGCCGCGCCGCACCTTTTCGGTGCGCCGCAACCGCCAACCGGCGATTCGCTGATTCCGGCCGGACTGCATCGTCAGTTCATGATTGCCGCCACCCTCACCAGCCTGATCTTCTGGACGGTTCTCGGCGCAGTGGCCGGTGCCGCCCGGCGCCGCTTTGTCGGGGCCGCCAGCGGCCTGTCGGGAAGCCTTGCCTGAAACCGGCAGCCTGACGCTCGTCATCGGCGGCGCGCGATCCGGCAAGAGCGCCTACGCCGAGAGGCTGGTGACCGGGGAGCCGCCGCCGTGGACCTATGTGGCGACGGCCGAACCGTTCGACGAAGAAATGGCCGACCGCATCGCCACGCACCGAGCGCGGCGCGGTGGAGGCTGGATGACAGTCGAGGCCAGCCTCGATCTCGCCGGAGCAATCGGCGCCATACCGGCCGGCCGCCCGGTTCTCGTCGACTGCCTGACGATATGGCTGAGCAACCAGATGCTGACCGGCCGCGATGCCGACCAAGCCTCGGCGGGCCTCGCGGAGGTGCTCGCTTCCCGCCGCGGACCCTGGTTCGTGGTTTCCAACGAGGTCGGGCAGGGCATCGTGCCGGACAACCGCCTCGCCCGGCAGTTCCGTGACGCGGCCGGACGGCTCAACCAGCGCGTCGCGGCGGCTGCCGACCACGTCCATCTTCTGGTTGCCGGGATCCCGCTCAAGGTGAAATGACGATGACGAAGATCGACGAGGACGAGGCCAGGCGCCACCGCATCAAGATGGCGAAGCGCAAGGCGGTGCAGGATGCCGAGGTGGCCGGCAAGACGATTGCCGAGAAGGGGCTGCTCATCGTCAATACGGGTCCCGGCAAGGGCAAGACCACCGCCGCCTTCGGGCTGGCGCTGCGCATGCTGGGCCACGGACGGCGGGTCGGCGTCGTCCAGTTCGTAAAAGGCGCCTGGCATACCGGCGAGAAGGATGCATTTGCCGCGTTCGGGGACCGCGTCGCCTGGCATACGATGGGCGAGGGTTTCACCTGGGAGACCCAGGACATCGGGCGTGACATCGCGGCGGCGGAAGCCGCCTGGGCCAAGGCAGTCGAGCTGATGGGTGACCCGTCGATCGGCCTGGTCGTGCTCGACGAGCTGAACATCGCGTTGCGCTACGACTATCTCGATCTCGGCAAAGTAGTCGACGCGCTGAAGCAGCGCCGCGGCGACCTCCACATCGTGGTCACCGGTCGCAATGCCAAGCCGCGGTTGATCGAGGCCGCCGACCTGGTCACCGAGATGGGGGCGGTGAAACACCATTTCACAGCTGGCGTGAAGGCGCAGAAAGGCATCGAATTCTGACCGTCAGACAGAAGCGAGGCCGACTGCCCCGAGCAGCGCGGCTATGGCCGCAAGCAACCCCATCAGCAGCAGATCGGCCATCCAGAACAGCGCGACGGCACGGTCGACGTCCGACGGCGTTGCCTCGAGGCGGCCGCCGCTCCCCATGATTGCGTCGTCGACCGTGACGCCGTCATAGACGCGGGGGCCGGCCAGGGCCAGGCCGAGCGCGCCGGCCATCGCAGCTTCCGGGAAGCCGGCGTTGGGCGAGCGGTGACGGCCAGCGTCCCGGCGGACCGCCCGGATTGCGCCCCATGCATTCGCGCCGGGGGTGAGTGAAGCGGCCACGACCAGCAGCAGGGCGGCAAGCCGCGAGGCAGGCAGGTTTACCAGATCGTCGAACCTGGCCGATGCCCAGCCGAACGCGGAATATCTCGGGGTGCGGTGGCCGATCATCGAATCGGCGGTATTGGCTGCCTTGTACGCGGCGGCTCCCGGCAGGCCGCCCACCGCGAACCAGAAAGCGGGCGCGACGACGCCGTCCGAAAAATTCTCGGCCAGGCTTTCGATCGCCGCCCGGCAAACGCCGGCACGATCGAGCTCATCCGGATCCCGACCGACGATCTTCGACACCGCCGCGCGACCGGAAGCCAGTCCCGCCGTGTCGAGCTGCCGCGCCACGGCGCCGACGTGATTGGCGAGGCTGCGCTGTGCAAACATCGTGCTGCCCGCCAGCACCATGACGACGATCCCGGCCGGATGCTGCATGGCGACGATCTGCACAAGGAAGGCAGCAAAGGCTGGCACAGCCAGAACCGCGGCGAGTGCTGCAACACCCCGCAGGCGTCTCCTGCCGTCGCTGTCGGAGGCGCGATTGAGCCGGCCATCGAGCCAGGATATCAGCCGGCCTGTCCAGGTGACCGGATGTCCGATGGCGCGGAACAGGAAGTCGGGGTAGCCTGTTCGGGACTCG
>JAJFMR010000313.1 GCA_020696915.1 Rhizobiaceae bacterium
GGCCGACCCGGTAGTTCAGGGCATCCACATACCGCACGAAGACTTTGGCTGCGTTGGGCAAGGTGCTGGTCCCGATATCCGCTAGACGCGCCTCGAATGGGCCGGCGCGCTGCGGGCCTCATGCGACGCCAGGCGGATGCGGGAAAGAATTCCGGCGAGCAGGGCGGCCCAATGACGCTGCCCGCTCTCGTCACCGATCTCGTCGTTGCGTATTTCAATCATCGCGCAGGCGAGGCCGCGCGGTCGGGCGTGCCGCTCATGGGTGAAATAGACGCGATCGGCCGGCGAATACGGCTGGTTGATGCCGACGTTCAGGCCCTCCACCGCCTCGAGCGCTGCGATCAGCGGCGTTGCCAGACGTCTGTCGTCGTCGTGGATGATGCCGATCTGCCACGGCCGGCTTCTGCGGTGATAGACCGGGGTAAAGGAATGGACCGACACCAGCCTTGTCTCCATGCCGCGTGCGAAACGCTCGGCGATCACCGCCTCGACGGCGGCGTGGAACGGTCGCCAGGACAGCACGAGGCGCAGTTCCCGGTCCACCACCGAAAGACCGGCATTTCCCGGCACGACAGTGGCTTCGCTGATGGATGGAATGAGATCCGGCGCATCGAGCGGCCGGTTGCAGTCGATCACCAGGCGCGACACGCAGCATTGGACGAGCACGGCATCGAGCGACCGCGCCATGCGCTGGGCAACCGGCAGCGCCCCCGGATCCCAGGCGATGTGCCGCGACAGTTCGGACGCATCGAGGCCGAGCCCGCCGAACCGGAGCGGCACGAAATTGGACCCATGCTCGCAGACCAGCACGTAGGGCGAAGTGCCTCGGCGGTTCGTTACCTGGACCGGCCCCTCGCTACTATGCTGCGGCGCAGGTTCCATGGCCCTTCGGACCCTCCTCGGACCGTATCGAAAAATTCGTTTTCTATTCGATTGCGGCTTCATGGAAGATTTCATACGTTTTGGCCGAGCTTGTCAAACGCGTTCTCGGACGACGCCGCCTCGGTCGAAGGCAGCGGATTCGGCTCGGGAAGGACCGACATGAAACCCGGCATTTCTGAACTCATCGCCGAGCGCATCGATGACATGCCGGCCGGCGAGCGGCGCTCGGCGCAGACGCTGATCGCCAATTACCCGCTGACCGGGCTGAAGACCGTGGCCGATTTCGCGCAGCAGGCCGGCGTCAGCTCGCCCACCATTCTGCGCTTCGTCGCCCGCCTCGGCTTTCAGAATTATCCAGAATTCCAGGCAGCGCTGCAGGACGAGCTGGCGGCGCAGTTGCAGTCTCCGGCGAGCCGTGCCGGACTACCGCCGGTCGAAGGCGGCGAATTGTCGGCCACGCTCGAGGCAACGCTCGAAAACATCCGCGCCACCTTCAGGAATATCTCGGAGCGGCAGATTGGCGAAGTTGTGTCGCTGCTGTCGAACCGCAAGGCGGGCGTCTTCCTCGTCGGCGGCCGTTTCACCGATCCGCTGGCCCGCTACACGGCCGCGCATCTGGCCATCATACGGCCCAACATATTTCACCTCGCCGGCCAGGACAGCAACTGGAGGGACCGGCTGATCGACATGGGCAAACGCGACGTTATCCTCATCTTCGACATAAGAAGGTATCAGGAGAACCTCGTGCGGTTCGCCGAGACCGCCAACCGGCGCGGCGTCCAGATCGTACTCGTCACCGACCAGTGGCTCTCGCCGATCGCCCGCTTCGCTCGCCACGTGCTGGCCGCCCGCACGGCGGTGCCATCCGCCTTCGATTCCTCGGCCGCGCTGTTCGTGGTCGCCGAGACGCTGATCGGCGAGCTCACGAGGCGGCTCGAGGCGGACAGCGCGAAGCGGATTCGCGAGATGGAAAATCTACGCTGAACAAGGCTTTAGTCACATTTTAGCGACCGGCCAACGTTACGCCGATTTAATGATAAGGTGGATGCGCCGGCGGCGGAGGCTTGCCATATATCGTCGGTAGGGACCGCGTGCATCATTGAGTGCGCAGCTCGCGCCGCAACCCGGCTTCTGGTTGGGCGGCGCGCTGCCTGCCGAGCTGGAGTTCGAATTGGCCGCCTGGAAGCAGTTCTTGATCGCTCTGGTCATTCTCGGCGCGGCCGCGGTGGCGTGGGCGGCCTGGTTTCCCGGCGCGCCGGAAATCCTTGCCCGGTGGGGAATCGAATGGGCCAACGCGGCGACGCCACGGCCCGCGGCAGGCGAAACCGCCGGCGGATCCGGCAGGCGGGCGGGCAGCGGGAGGGTGCCGACCGCGGTCGTGACCGCGCCCGTGGCGATCGCCACGATCAACCAGCGCCTGCAGGCGATCGGCACCGGCCGTGCCACTGCGTCGGTGACCGTCAATCCCTATGATTCCGGCAGGATCATCGAGGTCGCAGTGACGGCCGGCGGCAGCGTCGAGAAGGGCGACGTCGTCGCCCGTCTCGACGCCGAAGCAGAGAAGATCGCGCTCGACCGCGCCAGGCTCGCCGCCGATGACGCCCGTTCCAAGCTGGACCGCGCCAATTCGCTGCGCAAGTCGAACGCGGGTACACCGGTCCAGGTGGCGGACGCTGAAATGGTGCTCGGCAATGCCGAGTTGGCGTTGCGCGATGCGGAACTGGCGTTGGAACGCCGATCGATCGTCGCGCCCATCGCGGGAATAGTCGGGATCCTGCCTGTCGAGCTTGGCAATTACGTCACCTCCCAGACGGCGATCGCCACGATCGACGACCGTTCCTCGATCATCATCGATTTCTGGGTTCCGGAGCGCTACGCGAGCGCGATCGCGGTCGGAGCGCCGCTGACGGCGACTCCCATTGCCCGGCCGAGCGACGTCTTCGAAGGCCGGGTCAGCGCCGTCGACAACCGCGTTGACGAAGCAAGCCGCACCTTGCGCGTGCAGGCCCGCATCGGCAACGCCGACGACAGCCTGCGCGCCGGCATGTCTTTCCAGGTCGACATGAGGTTACCGGGAGACACCTATCCATCGGTCGATCCGCTGGCCATCCAGTGGGGTACCGAGGGCTCCTTCGTCTGGTCGGTGCACGATGGCAAGGCGCGGCGGACGCCGGTGCGCATAATCCAGCGCAATACCGAGAACGTGCTGGTGGACGGCGAACTCGCCGAAGCCGCGCACGTGGTCATCGAAGGCATCCATGCCGTGCGTGAGGGCGCCGAACTGCTCATCGCCGGAGGCACACCGGCGCGGGCCGGAGCGCCGGGTGTCGTCGGCCAGAGCGGGAGTTGACCGGGTTGAGCGCCGCTACCAGCAGCGAGCACCCGGAAACCGGCCTGACGGCGCTTTTCGTGCGAAGACCGGTGCTGGCCTTCGTCCTCAACACACTGATTGCCGTTGCCGGCCTCGCCGCCTTCTACGGCGTCGAGATCCGCGAACTGCCCGACGTCGACCGGCCCGTCATCACTGTCAGCGCCGACTACACGGGGGCCGCGGCCGAAACGATAGACCGCGAGATTACCGCGGTCATCGAGGGCGCGGTGTCGCGCGTCTCGGGCGTCAAGTCGATCTCGTCCAGTTCCTCTTTCGGACGCAGCCGCGTCACAGTCGAATTCGGCGACGGCGTCGACCTCGACGTCGCCGCCTCCGACATGCGGGACGCGGTCGGCCGCGTCGTCAACAGCCTTCCGGATGACGCCGACGCGCCGCGCATCGTCAAGGCCGACGCCAATGCCAATGCCGTGATGCGGCTTGCCGTCACCTCCGATTCCATGTCTGTCGAGGACATGACGATCCTTGTCGAGGACCAGGTGCTCGATGCGCTCGCAGCAGTCGACGGCGTCGCCGACGTGCAGACTTACGGCGATCGCGAGAAGGTGTTCCGGGTCGACGTCGACCAGAAGAAGGTGGCAAGCCTCGGCCTGACGATCGGCGATATCGCCAATGCGCTTGCCACGGTTGCCTTCGACGCGCCGGCGGGGGCGCTGATCAGCGGCAACCAGAACATCATCGTGCGCGCCACGGCATCGGTGACCACGCCCGAAGCCTTCGAAAGCATCATCATCAACGGCAAGACCCATCTCGGCGATGTCGCCACGGTGACGCTCGGCGG
>JAJFMR010000314.1 GCA_020696915.1 Rhizobiaceae bacterium
CGGCAATGGTTCCAAGCCTGCGAAGAAGAAGAGCACCAGAAAACCCGCCGCGAAGGCCGCGGCCGGGCGGAAGGCCTGATCGGGTGCCGCGCGGCAACGACGGCCGGCCGGCGGGCGAACGATCCGCCACCGCGGGCGGCAAATCTCGCGCTGGCTTCCGTCCGTCCCGCGAGGAGATCATCGCCTATGTCGCGGAAAACCCGGACCGGACCGGCAAGCGCGACATAGCCAAGGCGTTCTCGCTGAAGGCCGCCGACCGGATCTGGCTGAAGGATCTGCTGCGGGACCTGCAGGACGAGGGCGTTCTGGTCAAGCAGCGCAAGCGCCTTGCGAGGCGCGGCGCCCTGCCCCACGTCGCCGTGCTCGACATCTTCTCGCGCGATGCGGAAGGCGGCCTCCTGGCCCGTCCGGCCGAACCCGATACCGACGACGAGACGAACCCGCTGGTTTCGATTCGCCTGTCGCGCAGTGCAAAGGGGCCTGTCCCGGGCGTCGGCGACCGGGTGCTCGCCAAGACATTTCCGACCGAAGACGATGCAGGACCGGCCTACACCGCCCGGGTCATCAAGATAGTGGACCGGCGCCGCGAGGCGGTGCTCGGCGTGCTGAGGGCGGCCCATGACGGAACCCTGCGCATCGAGCCGGTCGAACGGCGGCAGACGGAGCTCGTCGTCGAACCGGACGCCCTGAACGGCGCCAGACCGGGCGATCTGGTCGAGGTGGAGCAGGTATCGGCAGGCCGCTACGGTCTGCCGCGCGCCAGGGTGATCGCCGTCGTCGGCTCGATCACCAGCGAGAAGGCGGTGTCGATGATCGCCATCCATGCGCACGAGATCCCGCACATCTTCCCGAAGGACGTTCTCGACGAAGCGCAATCCGCGACATCGGCGTCCCTGGAAGGGCGCGAGGATTTTCGGAGTGTGCCGCTGGTCACCATCGATCCCGCCGACGCCAAGGATCACGATGATGCGATCTTCGCCGAGCCTGATCCGGACGACAAGAACCCCGGCGGCGTCATCGTCACGGTCGCCATTGCGGATGTCGCCGCTTACGTGCGCCCGGGTTCGGCGCTCGACCGTGAAGCGCTGAGGCGCGGAAACTCGGTCTACTTTCCCGATCGCGTCGTTCCCATGTTGCCGGAACGCATCTCGAACGACCTCTGTTCGCTCAGGGAGAATGCCGAGCGTCCGGCAATCGCGGTCCGCATGACGTTCACCGCGGACGGACGAAAGCTCCGCCACAGCTTCCACCGCGTCATGATGCGCTCTGCGGCGCGGCTCGCCTACCCGCAGGCGCAGGCCGCTATCGACGGCGCTGCCGACGAGACGACGGGGCCGATCGGGACGACCGTGCTCGAGCCGCTCTGGGCAGCCTACCGGGTGTTGAAGCGTGGCCGGAATGCCCGCCAGCCGCTTGAACTCGAATTGCCCGAACGAAAGATTCTCCTGAAGCCCGACGGGACGGTCGACCGGGTCGTCGTCCCCGAGCGCCTCGACGCGCACAAGCTCATCGAGGAGTTCATGATCCAGGCCAACGTGGCCGCCGCGGAAACGCTGGAGGCAAGGCGCCAGAAACTGGTGTACCGCGTCCACGATGCGCCATCGCTGGCCAAGCAGGAATCGCTGCGGGAGTTCCTGGCCACGCTCGGCATCTCGCTGGCGCGCGGCGCCCAGATGAAACCCGGTCAGTTCAATGCCATCCTGGAACGCGTGCGCGGCAGCGACGAGGAGGGCCTGGTCAACGAGGTGGTGCTGCGCTCGCAGAGCCAGGCCATCTACTCCCCGGAGAATCTTGGGCATTTCGGATTGAATCTCAGGCGCTACGCGCATTTCACCTCGCCCATCCGGCGTTACTCCGATCTCATCGTGCATCGCGCCCTGGTGGCGGCGCTCGGGCTCGGCGCCGATGGCCTGACGGGACGCGAGGAAGAGCGGCTGGAAGAGGTGGCCGCGCTGATCTCCGCCTCCGAAAGGCGCGCCATGGCGGCGGAACGCGAGACGGTCGACCGGCTGATCGCGGCGCATCTGGCCGAGCAGGTCGACCGCACGTTCGAAGCGCGCATCTCGGGCGTTACGAAGTCGGGGCTGTTCGTCCAGTTGCCGCAGTATGGTGCCGACGGCTTCATTCCTGTTTCAACTCTCGGCGACGATTATTATCTGTTCGACGAGGCGGCCAGGGCGCTGTTCGGAGAGCGCACCGGCCAGGGATTCCAGCTCGCCGATCGCGTCGAGGTTCGCCTCGTCGAAGTGGCGCCGCTGGCCGGCGCCATGCGCTTCGAAATGCTGAGCGAGCCGAAACCCCTGCCGGGGTCGAAACGGTCGTTCCACAAGTCGAAGGGGCGCAAATTTCGCGAACGGGCGCCGCAGCGGCGCGGCAGCGGCAGGAGATGACGATGGAAGACACGGTGTTCGGCGGCGTGCATCAGTCCGGACGGCCTGGCAGGCCGCTGTGGAACGCCATGCGAAACGGGTTCCGGGCCAGGTGTCCGCGCTGCGGGGTGGGCAGACTGTTTTCCTCATTCCTCGGCGCCGTGCACCAATGCGCCGAATGCGGGGAAGAGATGCATCATCATCGCGCCGACGACCTGCCCGCCTACCTTGTCATCGTGATCGTCGGTCACATCGTCGTGGGGGCCTTCGTGATGTTCGAGGCAACGAGCGCCCTGTCGACTTTCCAGCACCTGGCGATCTGGGTTCCGCTGACGATCTTTCTGTCCGTTGCGCTGCTGAGACCGGTAAAGGGCGCCATAGTCGGCCTGCAATGGGCGCTTCGCATGCACGGCTTCGGCGAATCAGGAGAGCCGCTGGAAACCCATCCCGAACTCTAGAAGCAAATCCGGCAAAGCGCAGCGGTGAAATCGCGAAAAAGCAGCAAGATGGAGCATTTGCGCGAGTCGGAGAAAAGCAGAAATGCTCCATGGCCGTTCGGAAGAAAACACGGGGAAACGGCATGGAAGGGCTGACGAGGACGGAGCTGGACAAGGCCGAATCACGCGATGCCGCGCTCGGCAAGGGACCCTTGCGACCCCGCGACGCAGCGACTCTCGTCCTGCTCGACCGGAGCGGCGGCCAGACCATGGTTCTTATGGGCCGGCGCCACGCACGGCATGTTTTCATGCCGGGCAAGTTCGTCTTCCCCGGGGGGCGGACCGATCCTGCCGACAGCCGGGTTCCGGTGGCCGAGGGCCTGCATCCGGCGGAACAGGAGAAGATCGCCAAAGGGACGCGGATCGGCCCGGCCCGGGCGCGGGCGATCGCGGTTTCGGCAGTCCGCGAGGCATATGAAGAGGCCGGCCTGCTGATCGGCAGGAGGGGCAGATTCGAGACGATGAAGCCGGATTGGCAGAGCTTCGCCGAACATGGCGTTCAGCCGTCGCTGGGCTGCCTTCGGTTCGTTGCCCGCGCCATTACGCCGCCCGGACGTGTGCGTCGCTTCGACACGAGGTTTTTCGCCTGCTGGAGGAGCGACGTGGCGGTAGTGCTGCCGGACGGCGGCCCGACCGACGAACTGCAAGAGATCGTATGGCTCCCCCTGGCGGAGGCCCGGTCCGCCGATCTCCCTGTCATAACCCGGACCATCGTGGGGGAGATCGAGAAGCGGCTCGACGGCGACCCGGGTCTCGAGCCCGGCGGTCCGGTGCCCTTCTTCAGGATGGTCCACAACCGCTTCGTCCGCGACATTCTCTAGCGCCGGGCCGCGACGTGGAATCGCTCGATCTCGTGCGGACGGCAGAGGACCGCGCACCGACACAGTGGTTGTCGATCGCCGCAGCCGTCGCCTCCATCAGCGTGGTCGGCATTGCCATCGGACTTGGCATGCCCCTGCTCAGCGTCGTCCTGGAAGGGCGCGGTCATTCGGCCTCGATGATCGGCCTGAACACCGCCGTGGCCGGCCTCGCGTCGATCGCCGCGGCACCTCTGGCAACGCCGCTGGCAGTCCGCGCCGGCGTCGTCTGGACGATGCTCGCGATGATCGCCGCCGGCGCGCTTGCGCTGCTCGGCTTCTACTTTGCGACATCCTTCTGGATGTGGTTCCCGCTGCGGGTG
>JAJFMR010000315.1 GCA_020696915.1 Rhizobiaceae bacterium
CCAGCGGGTCCGCCGGGTCCTCCGCCGCGGCCCACGCAACGAACTGGTCCGGCCTGACGAGAATGTAGCGGGCGTCGTAGGACTCGCGTCCGGCTTGCCGATCGTCCTCGATGACGGAGAGCGGCAATCCCAGGGCCCGCGCAGCCTCGCCGAAGCGCACCGGAATGTCAGGCCGTGCGTCGAGCGCGAGCAGTGTGAAACCCGGTCCCAGCGCCTCATAGAGGTTGATGCCCGAGGAGAGCGGCTGCGGCGCGATATGGTACCCGGCCCGAGCCTTGAAGCTGTGGCTGCCGACGGCACTGGGGGTCCCCTCCGTTCCCGCGACGATCGGAGATCCCCGGTAGTTCGGGTCGAAGGCATTGACCTCGGCCGCCGCGCCCGCGCCGCGCGCGGCCCAGGCCGCCTCGAAGGCTTCGCGGTCCCGCGCCGGGTCGAATGCTTCCAGGAATGCCCTGTCGCTGGCGATCGCCTTTGCGATGAAATCGCGCGCCGTCGAGGCGAAGACCGGCCGCCGCTCCGCATCATAGCTGTCGAGCAGCTGTGGTCCGCCCCAGCCCTCGAGTACGGCGGCGAGCTTCCAGCCGAGATTGCGCGCGTCCTCGAACCCGGTATTTATTCCGTAGCCCCCGTAAGGCGGGTGGCTGTGGGCGGCGTCGCCGGCGATGAAGATGCGGCCGCTGCGATACTGGTCGGCAATCGCGAAGTGCATCTCCCAGAAACCGACATGTTCGAGTTCGGCCTCGAACTCGGCGCCGACCGCGCGCTGTAGATACGACAGGAAATCGAAATTGTCCGTTGTCGTTCCGGCCGGAACCGGCGCATGGAAGAACCAGGTGCTGCCGAGGTCGACCCGCCCGAAGAACTGCCAGTAGCCTTTCAGATCCGGGTGCAGAACGTTGTAATAGGATTTTCCGGGAAAGCGCTCGAGCAGCCGGTGCAGGCTCCGGGAGCGGAAGACCAGGAGCACCATCAGCCGGTCGTGGTCGGAGCGCGTCCGGGTCAGTCCGGCCTTGTGTCGCACCAGGGAGCGGCTGCCGTCGCAGCCGACCGCGTAGCGGGCGCGAATTCTCGTGTCGGCGTTCCTGGCGGATGCCATGACGGTCACCCCGTCATCGTCTGACTGCACGTCGGTCGCGCTGCAGTCATAAAGTATGTGGACCGACGCCAGTTCGGCGGCGCGGGCGCGCAATACCGCTTCCGTCGCATACTGAGGCAGGCGTTCGTTGGCGGTGAAGTAGAACGGCCGCACGAGTTCGCGCTGCAGCCAGTCGTAACGGTACTCGCCGAGCAGCGTGCCGTAGGCGGTGAGGCCGCCGATGCCGTAATCCCTGGGAACGGTGCGCGCCGCCCTGAGCGCCTTTTCCGCGCCCCAGAAGTGGAAATGCTCCATGGTGCGCTGGGTGAGGTTCTGGCCCTTCGGCACGGGCTGCGGCTGGGCATGGCGCTCCACCACGACTGTGCGCACCCCCCGCTGGCCGAGCTCGATTGCCAGGCCCATGCCGACCGGTCCGCCGCCGACGATCGCGACGTCGGCCGTTTTTTCGTCGCTAGTTCCCATCAATGACTGTCCGAGCGGGCGACGCTCACGTCGAGCAATGCCTGGCGCCGCTCGGCCAGGATCGCATGCAGCGCCCGCTGGAGCGCGCCGGGCAGATCCTCTGCTCGCTCGACGCGCTCGGCATGAGCGCGGCTCGCCTCGGCGATCATCCGGAAGTCGGGCGAGGGTTGCAGCGACACCAGCGGCATCTCGTTGGCAGCGACCGCCTTGCCATCGGGATAGGAGTTGCGGACGGAACGCCGAACCGCGTTCCAGATGCCGTTGTTCTTGACGATCGTCAGGATGGGCAGTTGCATCGCTTCGGCGATCTGATGGCAGGCGACCGGGTTGGCGAACATGTAGGACCCGTCGCCGATGCAGGCGACGCACAGACGGTTGCGGTCGTGTAGTTGCGCGCCGAGTGCGGCAGGCATCGCCCAGCCGAGGCCGCCCGAGTGCGGGGCGGTGAACAGCCGGTTGGCGCGTTTGAGGTCCATGGACGAGGGCACGACGCCGAGTTCGGAAAACACCACGCCGTGTTCGCCGAGCACGTCGGACAGGCACTTGCTCATCCATTCGGCGGTCATCGCGCCGCCGGTGTCGATCGGCTCCGGCACTGCCTGTCGGGCCCGCGCCGACGATATATCGGCAATCGACTGGCGCCGCTCCTCGATTCCCGAGATCTCGAGTCGGCCGAGCGCGTCGCCGAGCAGCCGCAATGTGGCAGCGGGATCGCCGGCCAGCGACAGGTCGGTCCGGTAGCTGCGCACCGGCATGCGCCGGAAGAGCGGATCGGACCCGAGGCTGACGATCACCGCGTCCTTCGGGCGGTGCAGCTTCTCGATCCAGGGCACGGCGCTGTCGACGACCAGCACCACGTCGGCCGCGGCCAGCGCCGCCTTGACGTCGTGGCCAAGGAACATCGGATGGGTGGACCGAAGCACGTTGCGGACCGTGAAAGGCTCGACGACGGGGATTGCGAAGCGTTCGGCCAGTTCGGCCAGCGCCGCCGCCGTGGCACCGGACGGATCGGATCGCTGGCACAGGACCAGCGGTGCACGGGCGCCGGCCAGCAGGCGCGATACCTCTTCGATGGCTTCCGGCCCGGGGACCGCCGGGCCGGCCGGCGTCTGGGGGTCGGCCGGAAAAGGATGTCCGGTGGGGAAGGTTTCCGCCAGCGGCTCGCGCGGCAGGCTGAGATAGACCGGGCCCCGCGGCTCGCTCATGGCGAGGGCGACGGCGCGGGTCACGAGGCTGCCGCCCTGCTCGGCGTAGCGCATCTCGTAGTTGAACTTGGTGACGTCGCGCACGATCGACGACTGGTCGTACATCTCCTGCCCGTACTGGATCGGGGTGACGCGGGCGCCGGTGCGACCGTGTTCGGTGATCGGCGTCCTTCCGGACATGACGAGGACCGGGATGTTGTCGCTTGCCGCGTTGATGACGCCCATCGCCGCATTGGCCAGGCCGACATTGACATGGACCATGACCGCCTGCGGGCGGCTGGAGACAAGGTAGTAGCCGTGCGCCATGGCGACCGACGCCGTTTCGTGCGGGACGGTTACGGGGATCGGTACGCGGCCGCTGGGGCCAAGCGCGGCGAAAGCCTCTATGACAGGCGGGAAGTCGGTACCGGCATTGGCGAACAGATAGTCGATGCCGTTGTCCTTGAGGGCCAGGAGCACGGCTTCGGCCCCGGTTGCGGGACGCGCCGGGTCGTGGTCGGGCTCGATCATCCCTGTTCTCCTGTTGGCGCGTTTTTCCGCTTGAGCCGCGCCAAAGCGCCGCTATGATATAAAAATCTCATCCTGTGAGATTAATCAACAATATTGCGGTGAAATTGCCGGTCGACCGGCCGGCGCCAAGGGAGGAAACGATGAGACATATCCTTGCTCCGGCCGTCCTTGCGGCCGGGCTGTTCATGGCAGGCAGCGCGCTGGCCCAGACGGTGGGCATCGCAACTTCCAATCCAGGCTCGCTATTCCACAATATCGGCACGGCTGTCGCCAAGGCCGCCAACGAAGCCGGCATCAGCGCCACGATCCAGCCGGCTACCAGCCCCAATCAGTACATGCCGCTGGTCAATACCGGCGAGGTGGAGTTCGGCGTCGGGAACCTTGAGGAGTTCAACTACGCCATTGCCGGCGAGGCGTGGTTCTCGGGCAGCGGCGTCAACGACAAGCTGCGCGTCGTCGGCCTGATCATGCCCATCAAGGAAGCGATCTTCGTGCGCGCCGACAGCGGCATTGCGACTATCGCCGACCTGAAGGGAAAGCCGATGGTCGACGGCTATACGGCGCAGCAGACCATACTGCCGCAGCTCGATGCCATCTACGCCACGGCTGGACTGACGCGCGCCGACATGCAGCCGGTTCAGGTGCCGAGCGTCGTGGCCGGCGCCGACGCGTTCATCGCCGGCGACAGTGTCGGCTTCATCTTCGCGCACGGAGCGGGGAAGGTGCGCGAGGCGGATGCGGCCGTCGGCGGCATTCGCGCGCTCGGCGTGCC
>JAJFMR010000316.1 GCA_020696915.1 Rhizobiaceae bacterium
ATCGCCAGAACGGGACCGCGAGCGCAAGGCGCAACGAGAGCTGGGTGAGCGAGGGCTGTGCGATGCTCGAGACAATGCCGTTCACGCGCTGAATGAGCAGCGCAGTTCCTTGCCCGCGCCGGTCATCGCGGCCCTGCCGATCAAGGAAAGTCATGGTCCGCCTCATGGTCGAGGGAGGTGAAGGCGCCGCTCTCCAGGATCCCTTCCATGTTCGCAGCAAGATCGAAATCCAGGCTTTGGGAGATGGCTGCGGCGGCCGCCCCGCCAAGGCTCTCTCCCTCCATCAGGCTCTCCAGGAAGACCGCGCCGCCCGGCGGAAGCCGCCTGACCGTGACGTCCAGGCGTGGCCTGGTGATCAGCGCGTCCTCCGGGCCGCTCGCCTCGATCAGGTTTATCGGACCGACGCTCCGGTTTGCCGCAAAGATCGTGACCGCCGGGTACTGCGAGCGGACAATACGAGCCGCCGGATGCGGCGTCAGGACAATGCCGGGCAGCCGCTCCGCTTCTATCGAAGCCAAAGCCTGCGGCGCCAGCGGCTCCGCATCGGCGGCGTGATAGGAGTCCAGCCAGGCCCGCTCGATGCGGGCCACGTCGGCAAGCCACGGCATCTGCCCTGCATGTTCGTAGCTCTCGATGAAGCGGGGGAATTCACGACCATATTCGAACAGCAGCGGCGAGGCAGGCGGTGCGGCGCGAACGTGGAAGCGGGCCATCGTCCGGAAGAAGTCGACGCCGGTTATGCGCATCGTGGCCGGAAATACCGCCGCCAGAGCGTCGATGAGGCTGACGGTCACGTTGTTGCGATAGACGTTATAGCGCTTCCCGGCCGCCTTGCCGTTCGGCCCGATCGTTGCGGCAGGCACGGCGCGACCCGGTTCCAGCAGCGCCGAGGCAAAGGCCGCGGCAAAGGGCGACGGCTTGCCTGAGACATGCTCGGAAAGGCTAACGAGCCGCATGGCGCGTCTCCGCCATCGAACCGGCTGCGTGGCGGTCGAGGATCCCCTGTGCGGCAGCTGCCTCGGTCTTGAGCACCGGCCAGTCGGGAATGTTGCTGTCCCACTCGACGAGCGTCGGAAGGGGGCCGCATCGACCGATGACGATCTCAAAAAGTTTCCACACCGCGTCGGCGACGGGGCCGTCGTGACTGTCGATGAGCAGCAGATCGCCCTCGTCGTCGGCCTGCGCCGCGTGGCCGGCCAGATGGATTTCTCCCACGTGCCCAAGCGGAAAATCGGCGAGGTAGTCCCGCGCCGCAAAGCCATGGTTCGTCGCCGAGACGAACACGTTGTTGACGTCGAGCAGCAGACCACATCCGCTGCGCCGGACCACTTCGCGAAGGAACCCGCTCTCGCTCATCGTCGATTCCCTGAACAGGAGATAGGTCGACGGATTTTCCAGCAGAATGGGGCGGCCGATCGCTTCCTGGAGCTGGTCGATATGATCGACGACATGGGCCAGGGTGGCCCGCGTATAGGGGAGAGGCAGCAGATCGTTGAAGAAGGTGGTCTCGTGGGTCGACCAGGCGAGATGCTCGGAAACGAGAGCGGGTTCGTAACGGTCTACGAGCGCCCTGAACCGCGCCACATGCTCGGCGTCGAGCGGCTGCGGGCCGCCGAGCGACATGCAGACGCCGTGCAGCGACACCGCATGGTCCTGGCGAATTCGGGTCAAGGCCTGATGGGGCGGACCGCCCGCTCCCATGTAGTTTTCAGCATGAACCTCGAAGAAACCGTCCTGACGCCCTTCGGCAAGGATGGCCGGCAGGTGCTCGTGCTTGAAGCTGGTTCCCGCGAGGCCGGCTATGGCATGCGCCGGAAAGCGCGAGGTTTCGGACGCGCGCGGCAGTGAGCCAGCCATTTCGCTCATCGTCATCTCCGCTTTCCGGCGACTTCCGGATTACGCCGGGACGTCGCGAGCCAGCGGCTCGGGCGCGCCCTGCCGGTCGCCAGGCACCTTGATCGAAGTGCAGGTTCCGCCGGGAACGAAAGCCCAGGCATTGCCCTGGAAGTCCACCGTCGAGGTGCCTTGGCAGGTCGTGCCCGGTCCCGCCGCGCAATCGTTCATCCCCGCCAGAGAAACGCCGTAGCACTTCTCCTTGCCCGCCTCCGTGGCCGCTTTCGCCTCCGCTTCCGTCAGCGGCGCGGCGGTGGCGAACGAGGTGAGCGCGGCTGCAACGGCTCCGGCCAGGACGGACGCGCTCACAGTTGATTTCATGGACATGTATCATTCTCCCTTGGTTTGATCGGGCGCTCGCTTGGCGGGCGCAAAAATCAGTTCGGACGGGAGAAGGGGGTGTTACATCCAGCGGATACACGAAACGGTGATCGAAACCGGGACTGGCTTTAGCTCAGCTCACGACCTCAATCAAATTCCACGCGTGGAATCGTAGGCGAGGCAGTCCCCTACGGCGACGAAACTCGCCCACCTCCTGGCGGCAATGGCCGGGAGTGAGCCCCATCCCCCTGCCACATACGTTTTGGGGCATGGCAAGGCAGTGCGACCCATCGAGCCCACGGGCATCGTGCAAAGATTGCAGCCGGCGATTCACATGACTAGCGACGGCAAGAGGTTCGCTCTGCCGGAAAGCCGAGCCAACTATTCGGGATACGGCTCACTCCTGGTTGCGCTCTAAGCTGCGTTGCGGACCTTTTCGATACGTGAGCGGATCGCCTCGATCATCGTTTCGCGGATGATCTCCTCACCATGCGTCTCGCGCATATGCTCGACTGCCCGCCGCATGATTTCGGCCTCTTCCTCGTGGCGCGTATGCCAGTCGCAGCCAGGCACCAGCGAGCCGCACTGAAACTCCTTCATGATGTCTCCTTCCCCGTTCGACGTCTGGTGAAGCACAATAACATCGTAGTCGCGAGATGGTTGCATCCGGCGAGGTCCTGGCAGTGCTCAGCGGGCAGGCGGCAGGCCGAGCAGCCCGCGCGTCAGTTCGTCGCGCCGCCCGCCGAAAAACCGTTCGAGCGCCTTGGTGAAAACGGGTTCGCCGGGCGCCGCTTCCTGAAACAGCGTCATCGAGGAATGGAACTTCAATTCGTCGGGATGCCCGAATATCCCGCTTGCATCACGGTCGTCGTGGCCGGCCACGATCGAAGTGCATTCGCGCAGGCGGGCGCCCAGTACCGGATGGGCTTCGTAGAGGGCCGCCTCGTCCAGCGAATGGAGGGCGTATCGGCGCGCCGCAGCCGAGCTGCCGAGCCCAGCCAATTGCGGAAACACGAACCACATCCAGTGGCCCTGCTTGCAGCCCCGGCGCAGTTCGTCAAGAACCTCGCCATAGACCGGCGCCTGCGCGTCCAGGAAATGCCGGAACCTCCCGGCGCCGGCGTTCAGGGCCATCGGACCTCCGGCGGCAGGCTGGACAGGATCGAGGCGACGTTGCCGCCGGTCTTCAGTCCGAAGATGGTGCCGCGGGTATTGAAATTGGCGCGTACGACGTACTGGTAGACGATGAGGAAGGAGCGGGCGACATCCTGCACGAATCCGAAATCGGCCTCCCAGCCGCCCACTTCGTCGGACGAATGCTGCCAGTCGAAGAAAATCCCGCCGACGCCACGCGGCTCGTTGCGGTGCGGCAGAAAGAAATACTCGTCACACCAGGCCTTGAAGCGGTCATAGCCGGCGACCGCTGCGTGCCTGTCGCAGGCGAAGCGCATCGCCTTGTGGAAGGCCAGCGCGTCGGCATCCTCCTGGGTGCGGCGGCGCTCGAGCACCGGAGTCAGATCGGCGCCGCCGCCGAACCACCAGCGCGACGTCACCACCATTCGCGTGTTCATGTGGACGGCCGGTACGTTGGGATTCCAGGGGTGGGCAATCAGCGAGATGCCCGAGGCCCAGAAGCGCGGATCCTCGTCGGCGCCGGGCATCTGTCTGCGAAATTCGGGGGAGAACTCGCCGAACACGGTGGACGTGTGGACGCCGACCTTCTCGAAGACCCGTCCGTTCATCATCGACATGACGCCGCCGCCGCCCCGGCCGAGCTCGCGCTCCCAGGGGGTCTGGGAAAATCGCCCGGGCGTCCACGACGACTGCGGCCCGGACAGCTCCTCCTCGAGGCTTTCCAGTCCCGCGCAGATCGTGTCGCGCACCTGCTCGAACCAGGCGCGCGCCCTGGTCTTCCTGTCGTCGATGTCGGCCGGCAGTCCGGGCGGTATTTCTGAGCGTTCCATGCTTGTGCGGCCTACAAAGGACTCGTCTTTTTCGATGCGATCCCTAATCTGTTGCCTGCACGGGTCAAGGATTTCGTCGATGTCGACGCCCGCTAGACCGCCGCTCGATGGCCTGAAGAAGCGCCTGGAGCGATCGCGCGCGGATCGCCAGCGCATGCCCCGCGACGGCTTCCTGCGGGAAACGTTCGTGCTGCCGCGCAGCGACGCCCGCGACAAGGCGCGCGAATGGTTCGAACGCTGGCCGAAGCAGGCCTACTGGACGGAAATCGAAAGCTGGTTCGAACGGCCGGGCGACGTCATCGAATTCACCATTCGCCGGCTGCCTGCGGCAGATTAGCGCCCCGGCGAACTCGGAGGCCTTCACGAAGGCGCGATTGGCGTGCAGCCGATCTTGCAGGCCCTCCTGCCCGGTCGTAGGCTTCGGATCCGTGCCGCCTTGCACACAGGACGGGCACGTCGTCTTCGGGAAGGATGCATTCATGGTCGCTTTCACCCTCAACGGCGAAGCGCGTTCGCTCGACGCCGATCCCGACATGCCCCTGTTGTGGGCGATCCGCGACGTGCTCGGGCTGACGGGCACGAAATTCGGCTGTGGCCTGGCTCAATGCGGCGCCTGTACCGTCCACATTGACGGCGTGCCGACACGTTCCTGCCAGGCGGCACTCGGCGACATCGAGGGAATGTCGGTCACCACCATCGAAGGACTGTCCGGCAAGGTCGGGGAGACCCTGCAAAGCGTTTGGGCGGAAATGGACGTTCCCCAATGCGGCTATTGCCAGTCCGGGCAGATCATGTCCGCTGCGGCGCTGCTGTCGGAGACCCGCAAGCCGACCGACGCGGACATCGATTCGGCCATGAGCGGCAATCTCTGCCGTTGCGCCACCTATCACCGCATTCGCGCAGCCATCCACGAAGCCGCGAACCGTCTGGAGACATGACCATGCTGCCGCATCGAATCGAAACGGTCACGGCCCGGCCGTCCCGCCGCCAGTTTCTCGCCGGCGTTGCCTCGGCCGCAGGTCTCGTCGTCGGCTACCGCATGGTCGGAGCCGGGCCGGCCGGTGCGCAGTCGTCCGGCGCCCAAGCGGCGGCGGCCAATCCATTCCAGGCCTATGTCGAGATCACGCCCGACGACCGCATTCTTATCCATTCGTCGCAGTTCGAAATGGGGCAGGGATCCTATTTCGGCATCGCCACGCTGGTGATGGAGGAACTGGACGGGGACTGGGCGCGGGTTGACGTCGTCGGCGCATCGGGAAACCCGGCGCTTTACGGAAATCTTGCCTGGGGCGGGTTCGCGCAGGGCACCGGCGGCTCGACGTCGATGACCTCGTCCTGGATGCGCTATCGGCAGGCCGGCGCCATTGCCCGCGCGATGCTGGTGGCCGCCGCCGCCCGGCGCTGGAACGTCGCGGCCGGCGAGATCGGCGTGGAAGCCGGAGACGTGTCGCATCCGTCCGGCCGGCGCGCGCGGTTCGGCGAGCTTGCCGCGGAGGCGGCAGCCCTGCCGCTGCCGGGCGACGTGCCCCTGAAGGCCAAAGAGCAATGGACGCAAATCGGCTCCGAACGGCTGAAGCGGTACGACAGCCCCGGCAAGTCGAACGGCACCCAGACCTACACGATCGACGTAAAGCTCGACGGCATGCTGACGGCCGTCATGATTCATCCGCCGAAATTCGGCTCGCGGCTGACCGGTTTCGATGCCGCCGAGGCCAAAACACTCGACGGCATCGTCGACGTCGTGGCAACGCCGCGCGGTGTGGCTGTGGTCGGCCGCGACATGTGGACCGCCATCAAGGGGCGCGAGCTGGTCGCTGCGGAATGGGACGATGCCGAGGCCGAATTGCGCAGCTCGGCGGCCATCCTGGCCGACTACCGCAATCTGGCGAAAGGCAAGTCCGCAGCCACCGCGCGCAACGACGGCGATGCGGCGGCGGCCTTGGCGTCGGCGGCAACCACGATCGAGGCGGAATACGAGTTTCCCTACCTCGCCCATGCGTCGCTCGAGCCGCTCAACGCAATCGCCCGAATGGATGAGAGCGGGGTGGTCGAGGTGTGGGGCGGCCACCAGATGCCGGACCTCTACCAGGCGGCGGCTGCTGCGACGGCGGGGGTCACGCCAGACAAGGTCAGGCTGCACGTCATGAAGACCGGCGGCAGCTTCGGCCGCCGCGCCGTCGCCGATGCCGATCTCGTGGTCGAGGCCGTTGCCGTTGCCCGCGCGCTCGACTGGAAGGCGCCCGTCAAGGTGCAGTGGACCCGCGAAAACGACATGCGCGGCGGCCGCTACCGGCCGGCCTATGTGCATGCCGTCAAGGCCGGGCTCGATGCCGGCGGCAGGCTGGTCGCGCTCAGCGACCATATCGTCGGCCAATCCATCATGGGCGGCTCGCCCTTCGCGGCCATGATCAAGGAGGGCGTCGACCCGACCTCCGTCGAGGGAGCTGCGAACCTGCCCTATGCAATCCCCAATCTCAGGATCGACCTGACGACCACCGAGCTGAAGATCCCGGTGCTCTGGTGGCGCTCCGTCGGCTCCACCCACACCGCATACGTCGTCGAGACGATGATGGACGAGCTTGCCGCCGCGGCCGGGCGCGACCCGGTCGAATTCCGCCTGTCCATGCTCGACAAGCATCCCAGGCACGCCGCGGTGCTGCGGCTCGCCGCAGAGAAGGCGGGCTGGAGCGAGAAGCTGGCGTCAGGCCGTTTCCGTGGCGTGGCGCTGCACGAGAGCTTCTTCTCCTTCGTGGCCGAGGTCGCCGAGATCACCTACCGCGGGGGCAGCGATTTCACGGTCGATCGCGTCGTCTGCGCGGTCGATTGCGGGATCGCGATCAATCCCGACCAGATCCGCGCCCAGATGGAAGGCGGCATCGGTTTCGGTCTCGGGGCGATCCTGCAGGAGGAACTGACGCTGACGGATGGCGTCGTCGACCAGGAGAATTACGATACCTATACGCCGCTCCGCATCGACCAGATGCCGCGGATCGAGGTTCACATCATGCCTTCCGGGGAGCCGCCGACCGGCGTCGGCGAGCCCGGCGTTCCGCCCATCGGCCCAGCTGTGGCGAATGCGTTGCGAGCGGCGACCGGAAAGACCATCCGCAAGCTGCCGATCCTGAAGAGCATTTCCTCAGCCTGATCCGGTCGGTTTCGCCCGCTCGAGCCGACGCGGCCCCGGCCCCTGTCGCCCCAGCCGGTCGTCCGGATTGCGCAGCG
>JAJFMR010000317.1 GCA_020696915.1 Rhizobiaceae bacterium
ACGATCCTTTAACACTGCGCGCGTATCGCTTCGCAATTCGCGGTTCCGCACCCAAGCCATGATACGGCGCAAGGTCATTATGCCGCGCCTCCCTTTACGGAGGGCGTATTCCCATACGAGCATCGTCGTTGTCCGAAGTCCCGAATGTGTTTGAGCGACCGCGAGGAGATGCCTGACAGCCTGAATCGCCTCGAGTTTAGCGCCGGAACTCGTGGCATGATACCCAACTGGATGCGCAAGCACGACATCCGCGCCGGCCACCGGGCACGAGAAACCGGCGTTGGCCGGCAACTCCCATTGGCGCTAAGGAGCATTGATGATCGAGCCCGACGGCCTGGCCCCGACCGACGCAAGCGCCGCCGGTTCGGTTCTGGCATCCCGCGTCACGTCCAGCACTCTCCGCAGATATGCGGTCACCGGCGGGCCCCCGCTGTTTACCATCATCCGCGACCATGTTCGCTCCATCGCACCCGGGACAACCGTACTGCTGTGCTTTGCAGAAGAGTCCGGGGTAGAATGGGAAGTACCTACGCTCGCGGGCCTTCGGCCAGACTGGCGAGCCGCAGGGCCGCTGCTTGGTCGCGCGCTCGCGGCCGCATCCGTATTGCTGGCCCGGCACGTAAGGCCGGGGCTGCCAGGTGGAAAGCGACGCCAGGTGGTCGAATTCCTGAGGCAGCATCAGGTGCGTGCAGTCCTTGCCGAATACGGCCCGACCGGCTGCGACCTCATGGGGGCCTGCTCGCAGGCAGGAGTGCCTCTTTTCGTCCACTTCCACGGTTACGACGCATCCATGCTCCTGAACTCGCAATTGTGGCGCCGCAGCTACCTGGGTCTGTTCGGCATGGCGGCAGGGATAATTGCGCCTTCCAGGTTCCTCGGAGAGAAGCTGGTCGCGGCCGGGTGCCCCGAGCAACTTCTGCACGTCTCTGCCTGCGGCATCGACCCTGCCCGCTTCGTAGCCAGCAGCCGTATTCCGCAGCGCCTGGTGGCGGTCGGTCGGCTGGTAGAGAAAAAGGCGCCCCACCTGACCATCTCGGCCGTTGCGAGGATCGCCGATCGCTTCCCGCAATTATGCCTCGACCTGGTCGGGGACGGGCCCTTGATGCGGGAGTGCCGCAGACGGGTTGAAGAATATGGACTTCAAACGCGCGTTCGGCTGCATGGTGCAAGGCCGCCGCACGAAGTCGCGAGGTATCTCCGTGAATCGTCGATTTTCCTGCAGCATTCCGTTACGGCGGAGAATGGCGACTGCGAAGGAATGCCGGTGGCGATACTCGAGGCAATGGCATCGGCCCTTCCGGTTGTCTCTACCCGGCACAGCGGAATACCGGAGGCAGTTCAGCACGGCGTCACCGGTCTCCTGTCAGAAGAGCGCGACGTCGACGGAATGGCCGCCGCCATAGGCCAACTCCTTGTCGAACCGGATCGTGCCGAAGCAATGGGTCTGTCCGGTCGTCGGCGTGTGCTCGACCAATTTACCCAGCAACAGGCTTGCGACCGTCTCCGCGCCATCATGGGGCCGGGCATCGGTCCCGACCGAGGAAGGGACAAGGCCGTTGCGGAATGAAGCGGATTGGGCGGAAACCAAGTTCAGCCGCAACAGGCATGGTGAATGGAGATCCAACCGGGCCGAGGTTGCCGCATCTTCGCGAACGGTCACCGATTGCATGGCAGGTGCATATCAGCGTGCCATCACGGCCTATGCGAAAGGACGGCTGGCGGATCTCGGCTGCGGCAAGGTCCCGCTCTACGGGATGTACCGGGAAAGGGTAAAGGAGGTCGTCTGTGTCGACTGGCCGGAAAGCCTGCACGGCTCCATGCATGTCGACAGCTTCGCGGACCTCAACGCGCCGCTCGAACTGACACCGGACAGCTTCGACACCGTCGTCGCAACGGACGTCATCGAGCATCTCCACGCCCCTTCTGTATTTTTTGAGAGCGCCGCCCGCATGCTGAAGCCGGGAGGCCATTTCATCGTCGGCGTTCCGTTCCTCTACTGGGTCCACGAAGCGCCGCACGACTACTATCGATACACACGCTTTGCGCTGGAACGTCTGTCGCGAGATGCGGGGCTTTCAGTCGTCCATCTGTCGCCATATGGCGGCCCCGCGGAAGTCCTGTGCGACTTATTTACCAAGACGGTCGGCCGGGCGTTGCGGCTGGCAGCGCCAATCTACTGGTTGTCGCGCGGGCTGCTGGCACTGCCGCCGGTCAGGAAGCTGTCGCGTGCGGCGAGCGAGACCGTTCCGCTGGGCTATGTGCTCGTGGCGCGCAAGGAGACGCCCGGAGAGATCGGCGCCGCCGCGACGCCGCCATAGACCATAAGCCCACAACGGCAGCCCAACCCTTTCCACGTCACTCGATCAGCACGCGCGCCTCGCGCGCGGCTTCGACGAAGGACTGCCGGGCAATCTCGGCGGAAACGCCGCCGTTCATGGCACGGCGGCAGTCGAGCAGCGCGGCCTGGTGCTTGGGGCTGCCGCCATGGCGCCAGTGGTGGGCGAGGAGGTCGACCGCCTCGCCGGTGTTTTCGACAATCCTGATGTCGCCGCTTATCCCGACCGAAACCTGGACGGGCTTGGAAAACCAGGAAAGAGTCATGGCATTTCCTCCAGAGCAGAGACGGCCCGGCCTTCCCCTCGCAGGAGCGCGACCCTCGCGACGGGTACTGCAATCGCCGGCGAGCCGATCGCTCCAGCATAATGGAACGTGAGCCCCAGAGCCAGCGCGCTCCCGGAGCGGGCGGCAAACCGCTACGTCGTCGCTCCGCCCTACCCTTCTCCGTTGCGGCCCTGAAGAAGCATCCGGGCAGTCGCCTCGTCGGCGGGAAAGAAGGATTCGATAGCAAGCTCCGAGAGGCTGACGTCGAGCGCCGTGCCGAAGACGGTGGTCGTGCTGATGAAGGAGAGCACACCGTCTTCGCCCGACAGAAGCAGCGGAACCGCGATGCCGCCGGCATGCGACGCGGCGCTCGGCCGCCAGGGTTTTGCGCCGGCCGGCACGGGGCGGGATGCGAGCTCCTCGTGCAGCTCGTTCAGGAAAGGGTCCGCGGTATCGTCGACCTGCCGCGACAGCCGCGCCAGCACATGCGCGCGCCACTCGCGAAAGTTCAGGATGCGGGGCGCCAGCCCGCGCGGATCGAGGCTGAGCCGCAGCACGTTGACGGGCGGCTCGAGGAGCGCCGCGTCGACCCCGGCGAGCAGCGGCCCGACAGCCCCGTTCGCCTCCCTCATGAACCAGTGCCGGTCGACGGCGAGCGCCGGGAACGGCTCATGGCCCTTCAGGATCAGCCGCACGGCGCGTTGCGCGGCCGCGAATTCCGGATCGTCGGGGGCCCGCTCCCGGTAGGCCGGAGCAAACCCCGCCGCCAGGAGCAGGCGATTGCGCTCGCGCAGCGGCACGTCGAGCTGCTCGGCCAGGCGGACCACCATGTCCCGGCTGGGCGTGCTGCGCCCCGATTCGATGAAGCTGAGATGCCGCTGCGAGATCTCGGCGTCGGCGGCCAGGGCAAGCTGGCTGAGCGCGCGGCGCTGCCGCCACTGGCGAAGCAGCGAACCGATGGAGGATGGGGCGGTAATCATCGGCCGAGAATAGAGGCGGTTTGCGTCTGGCGCCAATTACCTCCGGCGTAATCGACCGGCCGCGATATTGCCCCGACACTGCACGGGCGATCCGGCGAGGTCGCTCGAACATGCAGCATGGAGACACGACAGATGACACGTTCCTTTTCCATAAAGACCATCCTTCTCGCGGATGCGGCGACCTGCGCGGCCATGGGCGCGCTCCTGGTGCTCGCCACCGACAGGCTGGCCGGCCTGACCGGCATTCCGGCGCAGCTTCTGCTTTATGCCGGCTGGAGCCTGTTGCCGATCGCGGTGTTCATGGCAGCGTGCGCCCGCCTCGCGGCCGGCTTTCCGGCGGCGCCGTGGCTGGCCGTGGCGGGAAACGCCCTGTGGGTGGCGGCCAGCATCGGGCTGCTGCTCGGCCCGATCGCGCCGAACGCGCTCGGCGTTAGCTTCATCCTGGCCCAGGCGGCGGCCGTCGCGTTTCTCGCCTGGCTCGAATATCGAGCGCTGCAGCCCGGCAGCGCGGCCATCGCCCGGGCGGGCTGAGCGGGCAGCGGGCGGGAGGGTTCCCGTCGTGCCCGCCGGCAGCAGCCGTCGCCCTCGTGGCGGCGGCTCTCCTGTACATGAGAAGCCGGTTCGCCTAAACGGTCGC
>JAJFMR010000318.1 GCA_020696915.1 Rhizobiaceae bacterium
GGATCAACGAAGCCAAGGACGTCCTGCTCTCCAATCACGGCTAGATCTCCTTTGACCACATACTTTCCGGGAGATTCTTCAGGGGATCCGCCTACTGCATGACGGCGTAGCAGGCGATCTTCTTCCGCTTCAGGGCGTTGCAGGCGTCCCACGCGGCGCCCTTGGATTCGAAGCCGCCGAAGCGGGCGCGATAATAGGTCACGCCCTCCTTGTCGAAGGTCACCGTGTAGCTCGAGGCATCGGCAAGGATCGCCGCCGCCTGTTTGTTTGTCTTGGCCAGGAACGCGCGTGCCTCGACCTCGCTCGGCGACGACGCGACCTGGACAGCCCATCCGGACGGCGGCTCTATCGCTGCCGTGGCTACCGGATCGATGTCTGCCATGCGCGCTGGAATCGGCTCGGCATACCCATGTTCGACGAGCACCGGCGCAGGATCGGCCGGTTGCGTCGGCTTGGCCTGTGCCAATGCGACGGCGATCTCGGTGTGGGGCCGCGGGTCGGGGGTCGGGGCATTCTTCCCCGGCAGCATGGCGCTTACGAGCGCCTGGATCGGCGACCTGGCGGAACTCGCCACCAGGGGGCCGGTGTTGCGACCGGAAGCCTGCGGCATGTACTTCTTGATCAGTTCGGCCATGTGGCTGTCCCGGGAAGCCCCACTCTTGCCGCCCATGACCGTTGCAACGATACGGCGGTTCCCGTCGGAAACGGAGGAAACCAGGTTGAAGCCGGACGCGCGCGTGTAGCCCGTCTTGATTCCGTCGACGCCCTTGATCCGGCCCAGCAGGCGATTGTGATTGGCCATGCGTCGTTTGCCGTGTTTGAACGAGCGCGTCGAGAAATACGAATAGTATTGCGGGAAGTGTTCCCTGAGCGCGATGCCGAGCATCGCCATGTCGCGGGCCGTCGTATGCTGGGCGGCATCGGGAAGGCCGTGGGCGTTGCGGAAGACAGTTCCGGTCATGCCAAGTTGCCGCGCTTTCGCGGTCATCATGCGGGCAAAGGCGTCTTCGGAGCCGCCGAGGTGTTCGGCGATGGCGGTCGCCGAGTCGTTCGCCGACTTCGTCACCAGCGAATAGATGATCGTTTCCACGCTCACCGAGCCGCCCGCCCTGACGCCCAGCTTCGTCGGCGGTTCGGCGGCGGCATTCTTCGAGAAGGTGATCTTGGTGCTTTTGCTGATCTTTTTGGCCTGCAAGGCTTCGAAGGTCAGGTAGAGCGTCATCATCTTGGTGAGCGAGGCGGGATAGCGGGACGCGTCTGCCTTCGCTGCAAACAGCGTCTTGCCTGTGTTGGCGTCGATGACGACCGCAGCGTACTTGTCGGCATACGCCGTCACCGGCAGCGCCGCTCCGAAAGCCAGCGCCAGCATGATGACCAGCATCGATTTGACGGAAAGTCCCTTTCCCCGAGCGAAACCTGTCACCGTTCGACCCACTGCAGCACCCTTTTTTCTTCGCACACGCCGGGCAGAGGACGAGGTCCACCCAGGCCGGGACGATAGGTGGGCGGACGTTACCAATCCGTTTATGGTAAGCAGATCGTGCATGCACTCGGCCGCCTTTGTGACGCATTTTCTTCGATTGCCTCATTTTGCATGTGAGGCAGAAAGCCGATGCGATGCACGATTGTGGGCGGGAGCGAACCGGGCAGGGTCCGAACGGCGACGGACAAACCAGCGGGACATGACACGGAAATTCCACGGCACGCGCGAGCCGGCGCTGCTTTGCGGAAAATCTCACATCCGTGTGCAAAGTCGTATTGTAAGCCAAAACGGAGGGCTTAAAATCTTCCGGCGACGACCTACATAGCGTTTTCAGGCGCAAAGCGATGAGGAAGGTTTTGGTGACGTTGGGCGGGGCAGCCATCCACAGACGCGGGATGCGCATGCAGAACGGCAACGACAAGGGCAACGGCCCGGGCCGCAGTACGGCGGTCATTACGCGCACCCGCCCGAAAACCAGGAAGCCCAGTCTCTACAGGGTGCTCATTCTCAACGACGACTACACGCCGATGGAGTTCGTCGTTCATGTGCTGGAACGGTTCTTCCAGAAGGATCGCGAGGCAGCAACGCGCATCATGCTCCACGTTCACAATCATGGCGTGGGCGAATGCGGGGTCTATACATTCGAAGTCGCCGAGACCAAGGTGTCGCAGGTGATGGACTTCGCGCGACAGAATCAACATCCACTTCAATGTGTGATGGAGAAGAAGTGAGGTTTTGAATGCCGGCTTTCTCCCAAGGCCTGGAAAAGGCGCTGCATCAGGCGCTGACGCTCGCCAACGAGCGTCATCATGAATATGCAACGCTCGAGCACCTGCTGCTGGCGCTGATCGACGATGCCGAGGCAGGCGCCGTGATGCGGGCCTGCAATGTCGACCTCGATGAGCTGAAGCATACGGTGCTGACCTACATCGACACCGAGCTCGACAATCTGGTGACCGGGTATGACGAGGATTCGAAGCCGACCGCCGGTTTCCAGCGGGTCATCCAGCGCGCAGTCATCCACGTCCAGTCTTCGGGCCGGGAGGAGGTCTCGGGCGCCAACGTCCTGGTGGCGATCTTCGCCGAGCGCGAGAGCCATGCCGCCTACTTCCTGCAAGAGCAGCAGATGACCCGCTACGACGCGGTCAATTACATCTCGCATGGCATCGCGAAGCGTCCCGGCGCTTCGGAGTCCCGCAGTCCGCGCGGCGCCGAGGAAGAGCAGCAGGGCAGCGGCTCCGGCGAGCAGTCGGAAGACGGCGGCAAGAAGAAGCAGCAGCAGGATGCGCTCTCGGCCTATTGCGTCGACCTCAACAAGAAGGCGCGCTCGGGCAAGATCGATCCCCTGATCGGGCGCGATTCCGAGATCAACCGTACGATTCAGGTGCTCTGCCGTCGCTCCAAGAACAACCCGCTCTATGTCGGCGACCCCGGCGTCGGAAAGACGGCGATCGCCGAAGGCCTGGCCAAGCGCATCGTCGAGGGCGATGTCCCGGAAGTGCTGCTCGACGCCACGATCTTTACCCTGGACATGGGCACGCTGCTTGCCGGCACCCGTTATCGCGGCGACTTCGAGGAGCGGCTGAAGCAGGTGGTGAAGGAGCTCGAGGACTATCCGGGCGCGATCCTGTTCATCGACGAGATCCACACGGTGATCGGGGCAGGGGCGACCTCGGGGGGCGCCATGGACGCCTCCAACCTCCTCAAGCCGGCGCTGTCCTCCGGCAACATACGCTGCATCGGCTCGACCACGTACAAGGAGTTCCGCCAGTTCTTCGAGAAGGATCGCGCGCTCGTGCGGCGCTTCCAGAAGATCGACGTCAACGAGCCGACGATCGACGACGCGATTGCAATCATGAAGGGCCTGAAGCCCTATTACGAGGACTTTCACAAGGTCAGGTATACGAACGAGGCCCTCAAGGCCGCGGTGGAGCTGTCGGCCCGCTACATCAACGACCGGAAGCTGCCGGACAAGGCCATCGACGTAATCGACGAGACAGGCGCTTCCCAGATGCTGCTGCCTGAAAGCCGGCGTCGGAAGACCATCGGCATCAGGGAGATCGAGGCCACGGTGGCGACCATGGCCCGCATTCCGCCCAAGACGGTCTCGGCGGACGACGAAAAGGTGCTGGCGGGCCTCGAGGTCGAACTGCAGCGTGTGGTCTATGGCCAGGATACGGCGATCACGGCGCTGACTTCGGCCATCAAGCTCGCACGCGCAGGGCTGCGCGAACCGGAAAAGCCGATCGGCTGCTATCTGTTCTCGGGCCCGACCGGCGTCGGCAAGACGGAAGTCGCCAAGCAACTCGCGGCCTCGCTGGGCGTCGAGTTGCTGCGCTTCGACATGTCCGAGTACATGGAGCGCCACACGGTCAGTCGGCTCATCGGCGCACCGCCCGGCTATGTCGGTTTCGACCAGGGCGGACTGCTGACCGATGGCGTCGACCAGCACCCGCATTGCGTGCTTTTGCTCGACGAGGTGGAGAAAGCCCATCCGGACCTGTTCAACATCCTTTTGCAGGTAATGGACCACGGCAAG